>NZ_JBHZCY010000072.1:0-47007 GCF_042786665.1 Kitasatospora sp. NPDC059146
CCACCACCCCGGGCCTCCGGCGTTCGCGGCCGGGCCGCAGGTCAGCCCTTGCTGCCCTGGCTGCCCTCCATGGCCCGCCGCAGGCTGCGCGGGCGCATGTCGGTCCACACCTCGGAGACGTGCTCCAGGCACGCCTGGCGGGTCCCCTCGAAGCCCTCCGCCCGCCAGCCGGCCGGGACCTCCCGGTCGGCCGGCCAGACGGAGTACTGCTCCTCGTCGTTGAGGACCACCAGGTACCGGCGGTCGTCGTCGGGCTCGCTCATGTTCGTCCTTCCGTTGGGGCCTGGGTGGGACCTGGGCCGGGCCTGGGCAGAGCCTGGGCGGGGCCTAGGCGGGGCCTAGGCGGTGGCGTAGCCGGGCAGGGGGAACTTGGCCGCCAGTTCGGCGACCTGGGAGGCGACCGAGTAGCGGACGTCGTCGGGCAGTTCGTAGCTGCGCGGCCCGAGCGGCGTGACGGCGGACAGCACGGTGTCGATCAGCTCGGCGCAGCGCCCCGCCTCCGCCCCGGACATCCCGCGGTGCGCGGCGCTGTTGGAGCCCAGCCGCACGCCGCCGCCGACCAGCGGCGGGGTGGTGTCGCCGGGCACCCGGTTCTTGTTGACCACCATCCCGCACTCCTCCAGCGCCTCCTCGGCCACCAGGCCGCTGAGGCCGCGGGTCCGCAGGTCGACCAGGACGGTGTGGTTGTCCGTCCCGCCGGAGACGATCGGGTAGCCGCGCCGGCCGAGTTCGGCCGCCATGCCGCGGGAGAAGGAGACGATCCGCTCGGTGGTGGCCGCGAAGGCCGGGGTCGCCACGATCGCGAGGGCGCGGGCCTTGGCCGCGATGCTGTTGAGCGCGGGCGCGCCCTGGTAGTACGGGAAGATCGCGCGGTTCAGGAAGGTGCCGAGGTCGCCGTTGCCCTTGGGCGCCGGGGCGTCGTGGTCCCGGCCGACCAGGATCAGGCCGCCGCGCGGGCCGAACAGCTGCTTGTGGGTGCAGGCGGTGGTGATGTGGGCGTGGTCGACCGGGCTCGGGTGCAGGCCGGTCGCGACCAGTCCGGCGACGTGCGAGATGTCGGCCATCAGGTAGGCGCCGACCTCGTCGGCGATGGCCCGGAAGCGGGCGAAGTCGACGATCCGGCTGTAGGCGGTGGCCCCGCAGATGATCACCCGGGGCCGGTGCTCCCGGGCCAGCTCGGCCACCTGGCCGTAGTCGATCAGCCCGTCCGCGTCCAGCCCGTACCCGACGGCGTCGAAGTACTGTCCGGCGTACGCGGCGGGGCTGCCGTGGGTGAGGTGGCCGCCCTCGGCCAGGTTCATCCCCAGCAGGGTGTCCCCGGGGTTCAACAGGGCGGACAGCACCGCGTAGTTGGCGGTGGTCGCCGAGTGCGCCTGGACGTTGGCGTAGCGGGCGCCGAAGACGCTCTTGGCGCGCTCGATCGCCAGGCTCTCGATGTCGTCGATGACGCCGCAGCCGGCGTGGTAGCGGCGGCCCGGGTAGCCCTCCGCGGTCACGTTGACCGCGGTCGAGGCCTGGGCGGCCAGCACCGAGGGGTCGACCACGCTGGAGGAGGCCACCAGCGACAGGGTGGCGTTCTGCCGGGCCTGCTCACGGGCCAGCACCCGGTGGAGTTCCGGGTCGTCGGCGGCGAGCTTCTCGGCACCGGCGACCAGCAGGTCGCGCACGGTGTCCTCGGTCTCGTCCGCGTCCTCCGGGGCGCGGCCGGGGGCGGGTGAAACTGACATGGGACCGTCCTTCGTCAGAGCGGCCGGGCGAGTTCGCGTGCCAACTCGGCCACGGTGGGAAAGTCGAACAGGGTCCAGACGTCGAGGTCCACCCCGAGGGCGGCCCGGATCCGGGTCGCCAGCTTGACGGCGGCCAGCGAGTGGCCGCCCAGCTCGAAGTAGTCCTCGTGCGGGCCGACCTCGGCGATGCCCAGCGACTGGGCGAACAGCGCGCGCAGGGTGCTCTCCAGGTCGGACCCGGTGTCCTCGGCGCCCTTCGCGTCCCCGGCGCCGTCGGCGGGGGCGGGGGTGAGAGCGGGGACGGCGGCGGGGGCGGGGGCGGGAACGGCGGCAGCGGGGGCGGCCTGGGCCGGGCCGGCCAGCGCACGGCGGTCGAGCTTGCCGTTCGTCGAGGTGGGCAGTGCCGCCAGCTCGGTGAACTGCTTGGGCACCATGTAGGCGGGCAGCACCTCGGACAGCGCGGAGCGGCACTTCTCCGGGTCGAAGGCGCCCGGCCCGGCGGGCACCACGAAGGCGGCCAGCCGCCGGGCATCGTCCTCCCCGACCGGGAGCACCGCGGCCTGCCCGACACCCGGCTGGGCGCGCAACACGGTCTCGATCTCGCCGAGTTCGATCCGGAAGCCGCTGATCTTGACCTGGTCGTCCAGCCGCCCGAGGTACTCGATCTGCCCGTCGGTGCGGTACCGGGCGAGGTCGCCGGTGCGGTACAGCCGCCCGCCCGGGGCGAAGGGGTCGGCGACGAACCGCTCCCGGGTCAGTTCCGGCTGCCGGTGGTAGCCGAGCGCGACCTGGACGCCGCCGATGCACAGCTCGCCCGCCACGCCGACCGGCACCGGTTCGAGCCGCTCGTCCACGACGTACAGGCCGGTGTTGGCGATCGGGCGGCCGATCGGCACGTCCCGCCCGGCGAAGTCCGGCGCGGCCTGCCAGTGCGAGACCTCGATGGAGGCCTCGGTGGGCCCGTAGAGGTTGTGCAGTTCGCAGTCCAGCTGCCGGAAGAAGGCCCGGACGGTGGTCGGGGTGAGCGCCTCGCCGCTGGCGAAGACCAGCCGCAGGCCGGCGCAGTGCCCGGCCAGGTCGTCCTCCTCCAGGAAGGCGTCCAGCATGGAGGGCACGAAGTGGATCACGGTGACGCCCCGGTCCCGGACGGTCCGCTTGAGGTAGCGGGTGTCCCGGTGCCCGCCCGGGCGGGCGACCACCAGGCAGGCGCCGGAGACCAGCGGCCAGAGGAACTCCCAGGCCGAGACGTCGAATCCGAACGGGGTCTTCTGCAGCACCCGGTCGTCCGGGCCGAGCGGGAAGCGCCGGCGCCGCCAGTGGACGGTGTTGAACACGCCCGCGTGGCGGTTCAGCACGCCCTTGGGGCGGCCGGTGGAGCCCGAGGTGTAGATCAGGTAGACGGGGGTGTCGCCGGTGATCTCCGGGCGTCCGGCCTCCGGCGCCTGCGCACCCTCCCGGACGGCCTCCTGGACGGTCAGGGCGGTGACACCGGGCCCGGCGAGCGCCTCGACGTCCTCGGGGCGGCAGAGCACGGTGGCGGCGCCGGAGTCCTCGACCATGTACCGCACCCGGTCGGCGGGGAGTTCGGGATCGAGCGGCACGTAGGCGAGCCCGGCCTTGAGCACCCCGAGGATCGCCACCACCAGCTCGACCGAGCGCTCCAGGTGGATCCCGACGAAGCCGGAGCCCGCGCCCGCGGTCAGTCGGCGGCTCACCAGGGCGGCCCGCCGGTCGAGTTCGGCGTAGCTGAGCACCTCGTCCTCGAACTCCACCGCGGGCGCGGCCGGGGTCGCCCGCGCCTGCTCCTCGAAGGCCGCCACCACGGTCGAATCCGGGTACGGCGTCCGGGTGCCGTCGCCGTTCCACTCGGTGAGGATCCGCTCGCGCTCCTGCGGCGAGCCGAACCGGGCCCGGCGGACCGCTCCGTCGGGGTCGGCGACCAGCGCGGCCAGCAGCCGGGCCGTGTGCTCCAGCACCCGGGCGGCGGTGGCCTCGTCGAGCAGCGCCGGGTCGTACGCGGCCTCCAGCAGGGCGCCGGGGCCGGCCTGGCCCAGCCTGACGGTCAGCGGGGCCTCGGCCCCGTCCACCGGGCCGCTCGCTCCGGCGACTTGACGCTCCACCTGCTGCCGGACCCCGCGCAGGTCGGCGTCCTCGTCGACCGAGATCCGCACCGACCCGGGCCCGTCCAGCGTCAACTCGACGTCCTGCTGGCCCGCGTAGTGGTGCAGCAGGACCGCGAGCACGGCCGCGAGCACCGCGTCCGCGCCGCCGCCGGGTTCCTCCGCCAGGCCCAGGAATCGCTCCAGGACCGGTTCCGGAACCGGATGCGTACGCGAACTGCCGCGTTCGGTCGGATGATTGGCGAGCCACCGGTCGCACGGCAACCGCACCAGGCCCACGGCCGCCGTCGTGACGAGGCCGCCGGCCACGTGTGTGCCGGTCATTCGCGACTCCCGGAAGTGAGCATGCACCGGACAGGTTCGAGATCAAGGGATACCGCACCGGCCGAGGTATGACAACCAACTGCCTTTCCCGTTGGACTTTTCCGGGGACTTTCCGGCCCACCCCCGGGGAGGATCTTCCGCAGAGTGCGTACGGCTGACAGACTGGACCGATGATCGCCCGCCCGCCGGCGCACTCCCTCCCGGCGCGGCCGAGGCATTGCGGGCGGCTCCGCGCCACCCCCGCCACCTTCCGACCTCGCCCCCGACGTTCCGACACTTCGATGGGAGCACGATGCCCGGTTCCGTCGGCGCGGCCGACCCGGCCGAGCGGTACGAACTGTCCTCCGGCCAGGAGGCGCTGTGGATGTTCGAGCAACTGGTACCCGGCACCGCCGCCTACCACGTCCCGCTGGCCTTCCGGCTGCGCGGCCCGCTGCGGCCCGAACTGCTGCGGGGGGCGCTGACCCTGGTGGTGCGCCGGCAGGAGGTGCTGCGCACCGCCTTCCGCGCGGACGACGGCGACCCGTACCAGCTGGTGCTGCCGCCCGGCGAGGCCGAGTTGCCGCTGTGCGAGGTCGCCGACGGGGCCGAGCTGGCGGACGCCCTGCACCGGGAGGCGCGTGAGCCCTTCGACCTGGCGGCGGGTCGGCCGTTCCGGCTCCGGCTGTTCCGGCTCGGCCCCGAGGAGCACGTGCTCAGCCTGGTGATGCATCACATCGTCACCGACGGCTGGTCCTTGCGGGTGCTCACCGACGAACTGTCCGCCGGGTACGCGGCACTGCTGGCCGGCAAGGACCCGGAGGCGGTGCTGCCCGAACTGCCGGTGCCGTACCGGCGGTACGCCCGGTGGCAGCGGGAGTGCTTCCAGGGGCCGGAGCTGGAGGAGCTGCTCGGCCACTGGGAGGCCGCCCTGCGCGACCTCCCGGCCGTCGACCTGGCGGCGGGGCGCAGCCGCCCCCGGCGGCCGTCCTTCGCCGCCGACCGGCTGGTGGTCCGGCTCGACCCGGAGCTGCACCTGGCGCTGACCGAACGGGCCCGGGCCGCCCGGCTCTCGCTGTTCCCGCTGCTCGGCGCGGCGTTCTCGCTCGCCCTGACCGAGCGCACCGGCCGCCCCGACACCGCCTTCGCCACCCTGTTCGCCGGCCGCGGCGAGCCGGAACTCGAACCGCTGATCGGCTACTTCGTCAACATGGTGGTGCTGCGGGCGGACCTCGCCGACGACCCCACCGTCGAGCAGCTCGCCGCCCGGCTGAACGCCGCGACCCTGGCCGCCATCGACCACGAGGTGCCGTTCGGCGCCGTGGTGCGCCGGCTCGCCCCGGCCCGCCGCCCGGGCCGCAACCCGCTCGCGCAGGTCACCCTCCAGCTGCGCACCGGCGGCAGCGCCCCCGGGCGCCCGGAGCTGCCCGGTGTCAGCTGCGAGGACGTCGACCTCTATCCCGGGCGGCACGCCTTCGACGCCACGGTGACCTTCATCGAGGACGGCCCGGACTTCCTGCTCAGCATCGAGTACTCCACCGAGGCCTTCGACCCGGCCTGGGCGGCCGGCCTGGCCGAACAGCTGCAGGCCCTGCTCCGGGCCGCGCTGGAGCGCCCGGGCGCCCGCGGCTCCGACCTGCTGGCCGCGGCCCCGTACACCCGTCACGAACCCCACCAGGGAGCCTCCTCATGACCGAGCACGCCGACCCCGTCCTCCCGGTGCTGTGGGGTGACCGGCCCGAGGCCGTCGAGTCCGGGCCGCTGACCGGCCTGCCGGCCGCCGCGCCCGCGGACCTCGCCGCCGGACTGGGCGCGCTGGTGCTGCGCTACGGCGGCCTGCGGCCGGTCACCGTGTGGGGCCGCGCCGAGGGGCAGCAGGAGTGGACGGCCTGGCGGATCGAGCCCGCCGAACTGGCCGGAACCGGATCATCCGCGCCCACCCTGGCGGCCTGCCGGGCCGCCCTGGCCCGGCACTGCGAGGGGTTCCCGGACGGGCGCCCGTTGGAGCTGTCCGTCCACCCGGACTCCTCCCCCGCCGTGTTCGCCCTCACCCCGGCCCCTGACGGCGGCTGGACGCTGCGCGTGCGGGCCACCGCCCGGCCGGACGACGCGCACGCCCTGGACCGGGTCGCCGCGCACCTGGCCGCCTTCCTGACCGCCCCCGACGGGCAGCGGATCGACCTGGTCGACCACCTCACCCCCGCCGAGCGCGAGCTGGTCGCCGAGGTCAACCGGCCCGGGCCGCCGCTGACCGAACCGGTCTGCCTGCACCAGCGGGTGGCCCGGCGGGCCGCCGAGGCCCCCGAGCGGATCGCCGTGGTGCAGGGCGGGCTCAGCCTGACCTACGGCGAACTGGACGCCAAGGCCGAGGCCCTGGCCGCCCGGATCGCCGCCCTCGGCGTGGGGGTCGGCGGGCGGGTCGGGGTGGCCGCGACCCGCAGCGCGGAGCTGGTGGTGGCGGCGTACGCGGCCTTGAAGACCGGAGCCGCCTTCGTCCCGCTGGACCCGATGCTGCCCGCCCACCGCCGCGAGGTGCTGCACCGCCTCGGCCGGGTCGACGTGGTGGTCGCCGACGCCCTGGGCGCCGCGAACGGCGCCGACAGCAGCACGGGGGTGCCGCTGATCGTCCTCGGCCCGGTCGAGGAGCTGCCGGCCGCCCCGGCCGGTTCGCTGCCGTCGGTGCCGGTGACCGGCCGCGACCTCGCCTACGTGATCTTCACCTCCGGCTCCTCCGGCGAGCCGAAGGGCGCCCTGCTCGACCACGTCGGCCGGACCAGCATGATCCTGGACCTCAGCGCCCGCTACGAGCTGGGCCCCGGCGACCGGATCCTCGGCGTCTCCTCGCCGAGCTTCGACATGACGGTGTACGACGTGTTCGCCGCGCTGATGACCGGCGCCACGCTCGTCCTGCCGGAGCGCGGCCGGGAGAACGACGTCGAGCACTGGGCCGAGCTGGTCGAGCACGCCGGGATCACCGTCTGGCACTCCGTCCCGTCCTCGCTGGCCCAATTCCTGCGCACCTGGGGCACCGGCCGCACCGGCGCGCTGCGGGCCTTCCTGCTGGGCGGGGACTGGATCCCGCTGGCCCAGCCCGACGCCGTCCGCGCGGCCTTCCCGCAGGCCCGGTTCATCAGCCTGGGCGGCGCCACCGAGGTCTCCGTGGACAGCACCTACTACGACGTGGCCGCCGTCGACCCGCGCTGGCGCTCCGTCCCGTACGGGCGGCCGATGACCAACCAGAGCGCCCACGTGCTGGACGCCTTCGGCGCACCGGCGGCCGTGGACCAGCTCGGCGAGCTGTTCCTCGGCGGGCTCGGCGTCGGCTGGGGCTACCAGGACCGGCCCGCCTTCACCGCCGAGCGCTTCCTGCCCGACCCGTTCTCCGCCGTCCCCGGCGCCCGGCTCTACCGCACCGGCGACCTGGCCCGGCTGCGCGCGGACGGCGAACTGGAGCTGATCGGCCGGGTCGACCACCAGGTGAAGATCGGCGGGGTGCGGATCGAGCTCGGCGAGATCCAGTCCTGCCTGCGCGAGCACCCGGCGGTGGCGGACGCCGTCGTGGTGCCGGTGCGCGACTCGGCGGGCATCGCCCAGTCGCTGGCCGCCTACGTGTCCGTGACCGGAGAAGCCTCCGTCGAGCAGCTCCGCGCCCACCTGCGCGAGCGGCTGCCGGAAAGCATGGTCCCGGCCCGGGTCTTCGCCCTCGCCGAGCTCCCGGTCAACCAGAACGGCAAGATCGCCCGCCCGGAGCTCGAACGCCTCGCCGCCGAGGCCGCAGCGCCGGTACCCGAATCCGACCCGGCCGTCCGCACCGCCGTCGGCGAAACCTGGCACGAGGTGCTGGGCCTGCCCGAACTCCCCGGCGCCGCAGATTCGTTCATCGACCTCGGCGGCAACTCCCTCGCCGCCATCCAGGTCGTCGGCCGGTTGAACCGCCGCTTCGGCACCGCACTGAAGGTCGCCGACCTGATCACGGCGGACACCGTAGCCGCAGTCGCCGCCATCGTCACCCAACGCCGCGGCACCAGCAAGCGCCCCTCCCTGCGCTGACACCATCGCGACGGGCCGGTGTCCGCCACGGCGGACACCGGCCCGGACCTCGACGCACGATCCAGGGGCGATGCGGCTGGAACTGGGTACCGTTCACCGCATGACGAACCGTGACTTCATCGTGGTGTCGACCACCCACGATGCCGAGAACAAGGCCCGGGAGCTGGCTGCCATGGTGGTCCGCGAGCGTCTGGCGGCCTGCGCGCAGGTGTACCCCGTGCGGTCGGTGTACTGGTGGGACGGCGAGGTGCAGGACGCGGAGGAGTGGCGGGTCGATCTCAAGACCCGCTCGGATCTCGCCGACAGGCTGGCCGAGTTCATCGGCGAGAACCACAGCTACGACACCCCGGAGATCATCGGCGTACCGGTGGTCACTGGCTCGACCGCCTACCTGGACTGGGTGAACACGGAGACGCGCACCGACTGAGTGGCTACGCGAGGGCGGCCTGGATCTCTTCTCGGAGTTCTCGGGCCGCCGCCGTCCCTGGAAGCCGGTCGGCGAGGGCGGACAGGCGAACGTGTCCCATGGTCGTCTCGCTCTCGATCGTGGCTGCGAGGGCCCGGCGGCCGAGATCGACGGCTCGGTGGCCGGCACCGCCCATCTGTTCCAGCAGCGCATCGACAAGCAGGCGGACGTCCGCGTCACCGTCATCGGCGACCAGGTCTTTCCCGTGCGGATCGACTGTGACCTGCTGGACTGGCGGACCGACTACAGCAAGCTCACCTACTCCGTCGTCGCGCTGCCTTCCGGTATCAGCGAGGCCCTGCACACCTACCTCGCTCGCTTCGGGCTGGTCTTCGGTGCTTTCGACTTCGCGGTGGACCGGCAGGGTCGATGGTGGTTCCTGGAGTGCAATCCGTCCGGCCAGTGGTACTGGCTGGAGCCCGAGACCGGCCTGCCGATGCTCGCGGCGATGGCCGACCTGTTGGAGAGGAGGACCGGATGACCCGGACCGCCGGCGACAGCGCCCCCTTGCGCCGGGCGCTCGCCGACAGCCTGGCCGAGCTCGGAGCCCTGAGGACCGGGCCGTGGCGCGAGGCCGTGGAGGCCGTGCCCCGTGAGGCGTTCCTGCGCGGCGGATGGTTCGACGCCGTCCCCGGCTCCGCGCCGACCGCCTGGCGTCCCGTCATGCCGGACGCACCGGGCTGGCTCGAACAGTGCTACCGGGACGAGTCCCTGGTCACCCAGGTCGCCGGGACGATCGTGCCCGGCGACCTGCGGGGCGAGATCATGCGGACCCCGACGTCCTCCAGCACCATGCCGAACCTGGTGGTGCGCATGTGGGAGGAGCTCCGGGTCGAGGACGGCCACCGGGTTCTCGAAGCGGGCACCGGCACCGGCTACTCGACCGCGCTGGGCTGCCACCGGCTGGGCGAGGAGAAGATCGTCTCCGTCGAGGTCGATCCGGAGGTGTCCGCACGGGCCGGCGTGTCGTTGGGAGCTTGCGGGTTCTTCCCCGAGCTCGTCGTCGGCGACGCCCTGGCCGGCGTCGCCGGAGGCCATCGGTTCGACCGGGTCATCTCCACCTGCGGTGTCCTCACGATCCCGCCCGCCTGGATCGAGCAGACCCGACCGGGCGGGATCATCCTGGCCACCGTGTGCGGCTGGATGTACTCCTCGGAGCTCGCCCGGCTCACGGTGAGCGAGGACGGCACCGCACACGGCGGCTTCCTCGGGGGGCAGATCTCGTTCATGCTCGCCCGCCCCCAACTGCCGCCGCGACTCGGCATGCTGCCCGACCTGGACGCCGGGGACGAGCGCGCCGCCGTCCACGGGCCCGACGTCCTGCGCGACTGGACGGCCCGCTTCGTCTCCCAGATCGCGGCTCCCCGAGCTCAGAGGGTCATGCTCGGCGTCGGCGGCGGCCAGGAGCGGCCCGTCATCATCGATGTCGAGGCCGGTGCATGGGCCGCTCTCACCCGGGAGGGGAACCGGTGGACCGTCCGCCAGGGCGGGCCGGCCCGGCTCTGGGACGACATCGAGGAGCACCTGACACGGTGGCTGACCGACGGGTCCCCGGGGCTGGAGGCCTTCGGGATCCTCGTCACGCCGGAGGGCCAGGCCATCACGTGGCCGAGGTGCGCGGGCTGAGACCGGCCGCTGAGGGAACTCGTGTCACGGCACCGGGGAGGAGCCGTCCAGCGCAGGACGGCCCCTCCTCTCGGTCGGACGTTCAGTGCCGCTCGGCGAGCGTGCGGGCCA
The DNA here is from genome assembly GCF_042786665.1 of Kitasatospora sp. NPDC059146. Taxonomy (NCBI): domain Bacteria; kingdom Bacillati; phylum Actinomycetota; class Actinomycetes; order Kitasatosporales; family Streptomycetaceae; genus Kitasatospora; species Kitasatospora sp. NPDC059146. Next base: position 10,404 of record NZ_JBHZCY010000072.1, read on the forward strand.
CCGCGTCGCGGTCGACCTTGCCGCTGTGGGTGCGGGGCAGGGTGGCGACGGTGGTGAAGGTGCGGGGGATGTACGGGTCCGGGAGGTGGCGGCGGAGTTCGTCCGCCGCCAGGGCCGGGTCCAGCGGGGCGGCGCCCGCGTCGACAGTCACCGCGCAGTGCAGGGAGCGGGAGCCCTGGCCGTCGTCGAGGGCGACGCAGACCGCGGCGGAGACGGTCGGCAGGTCCAGCAGCCGTACCTCGATCTCCAGCAGGTTGACCCGGTAGCCGCGGATCTTGACGTCCTTGTCCCGGCGGGCCAGGAAGGTCACGGCGCCGTCCTCCAGCCGGACCAGGTCGCCGGTGCGGAAGGCCGCGGTGTGCCCCTGCGGGGTCGGGTCGACGGTGACGAAGCGCTTGGCGTTCAGCTCCGGCTGGTTGAGGTAGCCGGGCGACAAGGGCGCGCCGGCCACCAGCAGTTCGCCCACGTTCGGCTCGGCCGCGTCCAGCGGGTCGATCAGCAGCTCGCAGCCCGGCAGCGGCACGCCGATCGGCGGCAGCGCGGGCCAGGAGGCGCTGGGGCCGGTCAGGGTGTGGGCCGTCACCATCGCCGACTCGCTCTGCCCGTAGTGGTTGTTCAGCCGACACCCCGGCAGCCGGGCGAACAGCTCGCGGATGTCCGGGGTGCAGACCAGCTGCTCGCCGGCCGCGTTGACCTCGGCGAGCGCCAGGTGCTCCAGCGACTCCTCCTCGGCCGCCGCCACGGCGAGCATCTGCAGGGCGACGTACGGCAGGAAGAGCCGCTCGATCCGGTTCTCCCCCAGCCACTCCAGCAGTTCGAAGGGGTCCTGCCGCAGCTCCTCCGGCACCACCACGAGCGTGCCGCCGCCGCACAGGGTGCCGAGCACCTCCTGGAAGGAGACGTCGAAGTTGAGCGGGGCGAACTGGCCGGTGCGCAGGTCCCGGCGGACGGAGTGGCTGCGCTGCCAGTCGGCCATCACGTCCAGGCAGCTGTGCGGCACGGACACGCCCTTGGGCAGGCCGGTGGAGCCGGAGGTGTAGATGATGTACGTCCACAGCTCGGGGCGGCAGTCCACCTTCGCGGCCGTGCCGGCGGTCGGCAGGCCGGCGATCGGCAGGGCGGGCACCGGCACCTCGAACTCCGGCGGCGCGTCCGCGTACAGCACCAGGCCGGCGCCGCTGTCCTTGAGCATGTGGGCCAGCCGCGCCGCCGGGTACTCGCTGTCCAGCGGGAGGTAGGTGGCGCCCGCCCACATCGTGCCCAGCAGCGCGGCCACCACGGCGGCGCTGCGCCGGCCGGTGACGGCGACCCGGTCCTCCGGGCCGATCCCGGCGGCGGCCAGGCCGTCGGCGATGCCCTTGACCCGGGCCAGCAGCTCGCCGTAGGTGAGGCTGAGCTCGCCGTCGACCACGGCGGTCGCGCCGGGCGTGGCGAGGGCCTGCTCCTCGAACGCGGCCAGCAGGCAGGGCGGGTGGGACTCGCCGCCCCAGAGCGAGAGTGGAGCGGGACTCATGCGGTTCCTCCTGATAAAGGGGGTCAGAACTGGTCTTCGTCGTCGAAGTCGTCGAAGTCGTCGAACAGCGCGTCGTCGTCGAAGAGTTCGTCGATGCCGAGCATGCCCGCGACGACGGCGAAGTAGCGGCCGGTCAGCTCGGGCGAGGCCGCGATGGTGCGCAGCATCTCCAGCCGGGACGGCGTCACGGTGAGCCTGGCCAGCTCCAGGGTGCTCTGGTACGGCTCGGTCAGCTCCTCGTCCCGGCGGCGGGTGAACCGGGCGAGCGCGGCGTCCAGCCGGACCGGGTCGGCCGTCCCCACCGCCAGCTCCTCGGCCAGGAAGGCGGCCTGGAGCAGGGCGTTGGTGATGCCGCGGGCGCTGATGGTGTCCAGGTGGTGCCCGGCGTCGCCGACCAGCACCCAGCCGGGGCCGTGCCCGCGGCGGAAGTAGTTCTGCTGGTCGCCGGTGCCGATGATCGCCTCGACCTGGTCGGCCTCGGCGACCTGCTGGTACAGCTCCGGCGCGGTGGAGCGGACGGCCGCCAGGTGGTGGCGGAACGGGTCCTGCTTGACCTCGGCGAAGCGGTCCTGCGGGAAGTAGGTGGAGATCAGGGTGATGTCGTCGTGGGTGGGGATCCGGACGATCCAGTTGCCGGGGCTCTCGTGGAAGCCGAAGCCGGTGCTGATGCCCGTCCAGGCGGTGTAGTAGACGCAGCTGGCCCGCGGGTCGCTCACCTCCATTGGCGCGTCCACGAGTTGGGCCACCCGGGAGCGCATCCCGTCGGCCCCGACCACCAGCCGGGCGTACTCGGTGCGCACACCGGTGGCGGTACGGAAGCGGACGCCGGTGACCCGGCCGTCGGAGTGCACCAGCTCCTGGAGGTTGGCCCGGTCGACGAACTCGACGCCCGCCTTGACGGCCGCGTCGACCAGCAGCTGGTCCAGCACCTGGCGGCGCGGGGCGAAGGCGGCCGGGGCACCCGGCATCACCGGCGCCGGGGCGGCCAGCCGGACGCCGCCGACCTCGTAGCTGATGGTGTCCAGCACCGGGCAGCCGGAGTCCAGCAGTGCCGGGAGGACGCCCCACTCGGAGAGCTTGGCCACGCCCGGCTGGTGGATGAACAGGGTGGACATGGTGTCCGAGGGGAAGGCGGCCCGGTCGATCAGCAGGACCTTGCGGCCGGCCCGGGCCAGCAGCAGGGCGGTGGCGGCGCCCGCGACCCGGGCGCCCACCACCACGGCGTCCCAGCCGCCGCTCACCGCTCGGCCCCGGCGGGCTGCGCCTGCGCCTCCGTGGGCGGCTGCGCCTGGGCGGCGGCCAGCTTCTCCGCGACCAGCTCCTCCAGCGTCCGCGCCGTGGCCCTGACCGTCGGCTCCGAGTAGAGCGTGACCAGCGGGAACTCCACGCCGAGCCGTTGGCGCACCCGCGCGGTGAACCGGGTGGCGATCAGCGAGTGCCCGCCGAGCATGAAGAAGCCGTCCTCGGCGCCGATCCGCTCCACCCCGAGCAGTTCCCGCCACACCCCGGCGACGAACTGCTCGGAGGGCGTGCGCGGCGCCTCGCCGCCGGAGGCCTGCGAACCGGCCGGCGGCTCGGGCACCGTGAGCGCCTTGCGGTCCACCTTGCCGTTGGCGTTCAGCGGGAAGGCCCGCTCGACCACCAGCTGGGCGGGGATCATGTACTGCGGCAGCCACTCCTTGGCGTGCTCGCGGACCGCGTCGAGGGTCGGCGGGTCGGCCGGGTCGACGGCGGTGACGAAGGCCACCAGCCGCTGCGCCGGGCCCTGCGCCGCGATCACCACCACGGCCTCCTTCACCTGCGGGTGGCCGAGCAGCGCCGTCTCGATCTCGCCGAGTTCGACCCGCATGCCGCGGATCTTGACCTGGTGGTCGCTGCGCCCGACGAAGCGGAAGCCGCCGTCGGGGTGCAGCAGGCCCTGGTCGCCGGTGCGGTAGAGCCGCTCTCCGGGGCGGAACGGGTCGGGCAGGAAGGCGCCGGCGGTGCGGGCCGGGTCGTTGAGGTAGCCGCGGGCCAGGCCGAGGCCGCCGATGTAGAGGTCGCCGACCACGCCGACCGGTACCGGCCGCAGTTCGTCGTCCAGCACGTGCACGGTGTTGTTGTCGAACGGGCGGCCCAGGTTGACCGCTCCGGTGGCGCTGCCGTCGGCCGGGCCGCAGGTGTGGCAGGTCGAGTCGATGGACACCTCGGTGGCGCCCCAGGTGTTGTGCAGCGCGCCCGGCATCAGCCGGTGGAAGCGCTCGACCGTCGACGGGGTGAGCGCCTCCCCGCTGGAGGTGGTGTTGCGCAGCAGCGGCGGCACCCGCTCGGGCACCTGCTCCACCAGGTCGAGCACCGCGTTCAGCATGCTCGGGACGACCTGGAGGTACACCGACTCGTACCGGGTGGCGGCCTCCAGCACCGCCACCGGGTCCCGGTGGCGGCCCGGTTCGAGCACGGCCACCCGGCCGCCGACCGAGAGCGGCCAGAAGATCTCCAGGGCGGCGTCGTCGAAGGTCAGCGTGGTCTTGTGGAGCACCGTCTCGCCCCGGGCCAGCCGGTGCTTGCGCTGCATCCAGACCATCCGGTTGACCCAGCCGCGGTGCCGGCTGGCCACGCCCTTGGGCATGCCGGTGGAGCCGGAGGTGTAGTAGACGGAGACCAGGTTCTCGGGGTGCGGACGGGGGCCTCCGGCCGGGGCGCCGGGCACCGCCGCGGGATCGAGGTCCGCCGGGTCGAGGCCCGCGAGGTCGAGGCCCGCGAGGTCGAGGTCCGCCGGGTCGACGGTCACCGCGCCGACCGAGGCCGCGTCGACCTCCTCGGCCAGGGCCCGCGCCGCCAGCAGCACCGGAGCGCCCGCGTCGGCCAGGATCTGCCGGATCCGGGCCGGCGGGCTGGCCGGGTCCAGCGGCAGGTAGGCGCCGCCGGCCTTGAGGATGCCGAGCAGCCCCACCACCATCTCCGCCGAGCGCTCCAGGCAGATGCCGACCGCGTGCTCGGGGCCGACGCCGCGCACCCGCAGCTCCCGGGCGAGCGCCTCGGCCCGCTCGTCCAGCTCGCGGTAGCTGAGCCGGGCCGTTTCGGAGACCACCGCGACGTCGTCCGGGGTGCGCGCCGCCTGCGCCTCGAACAGCTCGTGCAGGCAGGCGTCGGCCGGGAACTCGGCGGTGGTTCCGTTCACCTCCCGGTCGAGCCGGATTTCCGCCGCGGAACGCAGTTCGATACGGGCCAGCGGTGCCTGCGGATCGGCCAACGCCCCCTCCAGCAGGGCGCGGTAATTCGCACCGAGCCGGGCGACGGTGGCTTCGTCGAACAGGTCGCTGTCATAGGCGATGACACCGGCCACGGAACCGTCCGCGGCTCGTGCGAGGTCGAACTCCAGGTCGGTCTGGACGAATCCGGTCGGGACGTTCCAGCGGCTCGTCCGCAGGCCCTCCAGCGGGAGGGGGGCCGGGGACTCCTGGTGGTATCCGAATACCGCCTGAACCAGCGGCGAGTGGCTGACCGCACCCTGACTGTCCGTCACCTTGACGATTTCGTCGAAAGGCACCGACTGGTTGCGGAATCCCCCGATGAAGGTGGCACGGCAGCGCTGGAGATACTCCGAGAAGCTCTCCCCGCGACGGCTCCGGCTGCGCAACGGAAGGATGTTGACGAAGAATCCGATCGTCTCGTCGAGGTCGGAGTCGTCCCGGTTGGTGACGGGCGCGCCCACCACCACGTCGCGCTCCCCGCTGTAGGCGTGCATCAGCAGGGTGAAGGCGGCCAGCAGCACCACGTAGTCGGTGGTGCGGTGCCGGGCCGCGGTCTGCCGCACCCGCTCGGCGAGGCCGGCGTCCAGCCCGAAGTCCAGCAGTTCGCCGCGGAACCGCTGGCGGGCCGGCCGGGGCCGGTCCAGCGGGAGTCGCAGCAGGTCGGGGGCGCCGGCCAGGTGATCGGCCCAGTAGGAGAGTTGGCGCTCCGCCAGGCCGTCGGCGAGCCGCCGGGCCAGCGCGGCGCCGTACTCGGCGTAGTCGTGCCCGGCCTCCCCCGCGACCGGCGGGCGCCCGGCCAGCACCTCCGCGTAGCCGCGGCCGATCTCGGCGGCGATCACCGCGTTCGACCAGCCGTCGGTGACGATGTGGTGCAGGTTCAGGAGCAGCGTCCACTCCGCGTCCGCCGACCGGAACAGTCGGAAGTCGAAGACTCCGGGGCGCTCCAGGTCGAACGGCTCCGCGGCGGCCTCCCGCACCCGGGCCCGGAGGGAATCGGGGTCCCCCCTCAGGTCGTGCACGGGAAGGCTGAACTCCAGGTGGTCCACGACCACTTGCACGGGCTGGTCGTCGACCACGGAAAATCCGGTCCGCAGCGCGGCGTGCCGGGATATCAGTGCACGGATTGACTGTTCCAGTGCGGGGACATCGAGTCCCCCCCTGATCTCGTGCGCCACCGGGCCGTTGTAGAGCGGGAGCCGCGGATGCAGGCTGTGCAGGAGCCACAGCCTGCGCTGTTGCGGCGAGATCGGAACGACACGCTCGGGCATGGGTTGATCCCCCGCTCTCATCACTGCAAGATGCCGCGAGACTACCCTACTCGATGCGATCATGACAGAGGTCAAATCCCTTACGGGCGAGGCAAGATCTTGCCCCTTGCCGAGCCATTTCCCGCCTGTATGCTGACGTTCCTGGGGGACGCGGAGGTGTCTCCATACCCAGGAGGAAAGGGCGTCTACGAGCCGTGGACAGCGAGTTCCCCGCCCAATCGGACGCCGCGGACGAGGATCCGTTCCCGGCGTCGAAGGTCCAGGAGCAACTCTTCCTCGCACAGCAGACCGTGGGTGACGCACCGACCTTTCACATCCCGTGCTTCTGGGAAGTCCGGGGACCGGTCGACATCCGTGCACTCCGGAATGCCGTGACCGCCGTGCTCGCACGGCACGAGGCACTGCGCACCACTTTCCGCATTCACGAACAGGGACTCCTCCAGGTCGTCCATCCGGAACCCAGGCTGGAATGGCGCCTGGCCACCTGCCGGGACGCGGAGGAGCGCGAACAGCGGATGGCGCACGCCGCCCGCGCCCCCTTCGACCTGGAACGCGGCCCGCTGGTCCGGGCCGGTGTGCTCAGCTGCGCCGACGGCAGCCACGTGGTGGCGCTCTGCTGCCACCACGCCGTCTTCGACGGCTGGTCGGCCAAGCTGGTGCGCGACGAACTGATCGCCCACTACCGGGCGTTCACCACCGGCACCGAGCCCGACCTGCCCGAGGTCGAGTACCAGTACGGCGACTACTCGCTCTGGCACGACGAGTGGCTGGAGAGCCCGGCCGGCGAACGCGCCCGGCGCGCCTGGGTCGAACTGCTCGCCGGCGAACTCCCCGTGCTGGAACTGCCGGGGGACGTCCGGCCGACCCACCGCGCCACCGGCCGCACCACCGCCGCCGACCGGGAGGCCGCCGCCACCGCCCCCGGCGGCACCGCCGACCTCCCGCTGCCCGGCCCGGCCGTCGAACGGCTCGCCGCGCTCGCGACCGAGCAGCGCACCACGCTGTTCACCGTCCTGCTGGCGGCCTACGACCTGCTGCTCGCGGACCGCACCGGCCTGCGCGACGTCATCGTGGGCACCCCCGCGCTCAACCGCAGCCGGACCGAGTTCCAGCGGACCGTCGGCTGCTTCGTCAACATGGTCGCGGTCCGCACCGACCTCGACGGCCCGCGCACCTTCCGCGAGTTGGTGGAACGGGTGCGCACCGCCGTGCTGCGCGCCCAGGACCTCCAGGCGGTGCCCTTCGAGACGGTGGTCAAGGACGTCCGGCCGACCCGGCACCAGGACCACTCGCCGGTCTTCCAGGTCGCCTTCACCGTCGGCGAGGACTTCTTCGAGCCGGTCCGGGCCGGGGAGTTGGAGTTCCGGCCGGTCGAGGTGCCGTCGGTCACCGCCAAGTACCAGCTCGCCCTCCAGGTCAACCGCACCCCGGACGGCGCGGTCGCCGAGTTCGAGTACCGGGCCGACCGCTTCTCGCCCGGGTGGATCGCCGACTTCGGCGCCCGCTACGCCCGGGTGCTGGAGCTGGCCGCCGAGCAGCCGGACCGCCCGCTGACCGACTTCCTCGGCTCCGACACCGCGTCGACTGCCGCCGAACTGACCTCTTCCGCAAGCGATTTCACCGAGACCAACACCGAGATCAACCCCGAGACCGAGGCCGCCTCCGCTCAGCCCGAGGCCGCCCCCGCCGACACCGCCCCGCGCGACGAGACCGAGCGGGTGCTCACCGAGGTCTGGGCCGAGGTGCTGGGCCGCCCCGCCGTCGGCATCGACGACAACTTCTTCGAGCTCGGCGGCGACTCCATCAGCAGCGTGCAGATCGTCGCCCGGGCCGGCGCCCGCGGCCTCGGCTTCCGGGTCCGCGACCTGCTCCGCAACCAGACCGTGCGCGAGCTGGCCCCGCTGGTGCGGGCCACCGAGCCCGCCGGCGCCGGCACGCCCGCCACCGGACCGTTCGACCTGGTGGCGGCCGAGGACCGGCCCCGGCTGCCCGCCGACGCCGTCGCCGCGTACCCGCTGACCGCCCTGCAGTCCGGCATGCTCTACCGCAGCGGCCAGCAGGCGCACACCGCGATGTACCACGACGTGCTGGTGAGCCGGCTGCGGGTGGCCTTCTCCGCCGCGGCCTGGCGCACCGCCGTCGCCCGACTGCTGGAGCGCCACGAGCTGTTGCGCACCTCCTTCGCGCCCGGCGGCTTCACCGAACCGCTCCAGGTGGTGCACGCCCGGATCGCCCACCCGCCGGTCAGCTTCGAGGACCTGCGCGGGCTGCCGGAGGCGGAGCAGCGGGCCCTGATCGACCAGCGCACCGACTGGGAGGGCCGCGACCTCTTCGACTGGGAGCGCCCGCCGCTGATCCGCTACCACCTCGCCCGGCTGGCCGAGGACGAGGTCCAGCTGTGGACGGTGGTCCACCACGCCGTGATCGACGGCTGGAGCGAGCGGATCCTGTTCGGCGAGCTGCTCTCGCTCTACCTCGCCGCGCTCGCCGACGGCCCGGCCGCCCTGCCGCCGCCGCCCCGCGCCCACTACCGCTCCTTCGTCGCCCTGGAGCGCGCCGCCGTCCGCGACCCGCAGCAACTCGCCTTCTGGCAGGCGCAGCTGGACGGCCTGGCGCTCGGCTCCGTGCCGGCCGCCCCGGGCACCGGCGTACCGGACATGACGGTGGTGCCGCGCGAGCTGCCCGCCGAACTGTCCGCCGGGCTCGGCGTGCTGGCCGCCCGCCTGCAGGTCCCGGTGCGGATCGTGCTGCTCACCGCGCACCTGCGGGTGATCGCACTGCTGACCGGCTCCGAGGACGTGGTCTCCGGCGCGGTCTACAACGGCCGGATCGCCGAGCCGGACGGGGACCGGGTGGTCGGGCTGTTCCTGAACACCCTCCCGGTGCGCTGCCGGGTGGCCGCCGAGAGCTGGTCCGCGCTGATCCGGCAGGTCGCCGCCACGGACCTCGCGATCCAGCCGCACCGCCGCTTCCCGATGCCGGAGCTGCGCGGCCGGGTGGCCGGCGCGGCCTCCTTCGAGACCTTCTTCAACTACACCCACTTCCGCAACGAGTCGGACGTCCCGACCGACGAGGTGGAGGTGCTGGACGAGTACAGCCACACCCCCACCGACTTCCTGCTCGGCTCGGAGTTCTACCGCGACACCTCGACCGACCTGATCGGCCTCGGCCTGCGCTACGACGCCGACCGGATCGCCGCGGCCGACGCCGACCGGTACTTCGGCTACCACGTGGCCGTGCTCCGGGCCATGCTGGCCGACCCGGCCGCCTCCCCCACCGCCACCCCGCTGCTGGCCCCGGCCGAACTCGCCGAACTGGACGGGTGGAACCGGACGGAGCGCGACCGCCCCGGCCCGCACCTGCTGCACGAGGCGATCACCCGCCGGGCCGCCGAGCGGCCCGAGGCCCCCGCTGTGCTGTTCCGCGACCGGGTGCTGGACTACGCCGAACTGGACGGCCGGGCCGACGCCCTGGCGCACCGGCTGGCCGCCCTCGGCGTCCGGCCCGGCGACCACGTCGGGATCGTCCAGGAGCGCTCCCCGGAGCTGGTGGTCTCGCTGCTCGCCGTGCTCAAGGCCGGCGGCGCGTACGTCCCGCTGGACCCGGCCGACCCGGCCGGGCGCACCGCCGCCCTGCTGGCCGAGTCCGGCTGCCGGGTGGTGCTCACCGCCGCCGGCACCGAGGGCTTCGAACTGCCCGACGTCCGGGTCGAGTTCGTCCCGGACGACCTCGCGCCCGGCGCCGCGCCCCCCGAGGTCGGGGTGCGGCCCGGCGACCCGGCGTACGTCATCCACACCTCCGGCTCCACCGGCCGCCCCAAGGCCGTGGTGGTCTCCCACCGGGCGATCGCCAACCGGCTGGACTGGATGCAGGAGGAGTTCCGGCTGACCGCCGAGGACCGGGTGCTGCAGAAGACGCCGTACACCTTCGACGTCTCGGTCTGGGAGTTCTTCTGGCCGCTGCGCGAGGGCGCCGCGCTGGTCGTCGCCGAGCCCGGCGGCCACTGGGACCCGGGCTACCTCGAACAGGTGCTGGCCCGGCAGTCCGTCACCGTGGCGCACTTCGTCCCCTCGATGCTGCGGGCCTTCCTGGACGCCGCCGACCTGTCCGCCGCCACCGCGCTGCGCCAGGTCGTGTGCAGCGGCGAGGCGCTGCCGGCCGAACTCCAGCGGGACTTCCTGGACCGCTCCAAGGCCGCCCTGGCGAACCTGTACGGCCCCACCGAGGCGGCCGTCGACGTGACGTACTGGCACTGCGTGCGCGAGGACGCGGACACCGTGCCGATCGGCCGGCCGATCGCCAACACCCGGATCCACCTGCTCGACCCGGCCGGCCACCCCGTCCCGGTCGGCGTCACCGGCGAGCTGCACATCGGCGGCGTCGGCCTGGCCGACGGCTACCACGGCCGCCCGGACCTCACCGCCGAGCGCTTCGTCGAGCACACCTGGCCGGACGGCGGCACCGAACGCCTCTACCGCACCGGCGACCTCGCCCGGCGCCGCCCGGACGGCGCGATCGAGTACCTGGGGCGCGGCGACGCCCAGGTGAAGGTCCGCGGCATGCGGGTCGAGCCCGGCGAGGTCGAGGCCGTGCTGTCCGCGCACCCGGACTGCGGCTCGGCCGCGGTGACCTTCGACGGCGAGCGGCTGATCGGCTACTACACCGCCCGGCCCGGCGCCGGGCTGCCGCCCGCGGAGCTGCGCCGGCACGCCGAGCGCCTGCTGCCCGGGCACATGGTGCCCGCGCTCTGGGAGCCGCTCGCCGAGCTGCCGCTGACCGTCAGCGGCAAGGTCGACCGCAAGCGGCTGCCGGCCCCCGGCCGGGCCGCCCGCAGCGCCGCGCCCGCCCGTCCGCTCGACCCGGCCGAGGCCCTGGTCGCGGCCGCCTGGACGGACGTGCTGGGCACCGCGGACTTCGGCGCCGACGAGGGCTTCTTCCAGGTCGGCGGGCACTCGCTGGCCGCCGTCCGGCTGATCGGGCGGCTGCGCCGGGACTTCGACCGCCGGCTGGGCGTCGCCGAGCTGTTCACCCACGACACGGTGGAACGCCTGGCGGCCCTGCTGACCGCGCCAGCACCGGCCGCGGCCGGGAACGGCTGGGAGGTGCTGGCGCTGCGCCCCGGCCCCGCCGAGCCGCTGTGGCTGTTCCCCCCGGTCGGCGGCAGCGCCCTGGGCTACCTGGCCCTGGCCGGCGCCCTCGACCCGCGGCTGGCCGTGTCCGGGCTGGACTGCGCCGAGCCGGTCGGGAGCACCGTCGAGGAGATGGCCGCGGCCGCCGTGGCCCGGATCGTCCGGGACCACCCGGCCGGGCCGGTCCACCTGGCGGGCTGGTCCTTCGGCGCGGTGCTGGCCTTCGAGGCCGCGGGCCTGCTGACCACGGCCGGGCGGGAGGTGACGCTCTGCATGGTCGACGCCGCCTTCCCCGCGCCCGGACAGCTCGACGCACTGGACGACGACCGGACCACCGAGGCGCTGCTCCAGGACACCCTGGCCCTCACCGGTGCCCCGCCGGACGAGTCCGGCAGCGAGGCCTGGCAGGCGCGCCACCGCGTCTTCGCCGCCAACCTGCGGGCGCACCACGCCTACCGGCCGCGCCGCCACCCCGGCGACGTGGTCTACCTGGAGAGCCGGGACGGCCGGGCCCTGGGCAGCGCCGAGGCCTGGCGCGCGGTGGTGGCCGGCGGGTTCCGGCTGCACCGCCTCGACACCGACCACTACGGCCTGGTCCGGCAGCCGCACGTACGGGCCGTCGCGGACGTCCTCGGCGCCGCCGCGCTCGGCGGCTGACCGGCACCACCCCCGGCACCACCGCCCCACCACCGAATCGACGGGAACAAGGAGTTCACGGCGCCATGCAGACCGACGCGGGCAAATGGCTGTTCCGCCCCCCATCCGAGGACGCCCCGGCACGGATCTTCCTCTTCCCGTACTCGGGCACCGGCGCGTCGATGTACCGCGCCTGGCCCGAGCGGATCGGCGAGGTCGAGGTGTGCCTGGTGCAGCTGCCCGCGCGGGAGAACCGCCTGCGCGAGCCGCACCCGGTCACCTACCAGAACCTGGCCACCGCCGCCGCCGCGGCGCTGGCCCCGCTGGTGGACCGCCCGACCGGCTTCTTCGGGCACTGCGGCGGCGCGCTCTCCGCCTTCGCCACCGCGCTCGAACTGGAGCGGGTCCACGGCAAGGAGCTGACCGCGCTCTTCATGTCCTCCCAACTCGCCCCCGACGAGGACCCGTTCGGCCGCTGGCTGTGGCTGGAGCGGGACGACCTCGCGGTCGAGCTGAACGTCCTCGCCGAGGCGGCCGGGACCAGGATGGACCCGGACTTCCTCGACGTGGCCCTGGACGTGCTGGAGGAGGACCTCGCCGCCCAGCGCCGCTACCGGCTGGACGCCCCCGAGCCGCTCGGCTGCGCCGTGCACGCGGTCGGCTGGCAGCACGACGTGGAGATCCGCCCGGAACAGCTCGGCGGCTGGAGCCGGTACGTCCCGGCGGCCCGGCACCACGCGCACCTCCTGGACGGCGGCCACCACGCCTTCCTCGCCGCCCCGCAACCGCTGCTGGACCTGATGGGCCGCGCGATGACCTCGGAAGGACCCGCGGCATGAAGCTCAACGGACTGTGGGACCACGCGGACTTCCGCAGACTCTGGGCCGGCCAGACGCTCTCCATGCTGGGCACCAACATGGTGGCGGTGGCCGTCCCGCTGATCGCCGCGGTCAGCCTGGGCGCCTCGGTGTTCCAGATGGGCCTGCTGCTGGCCACCGAGTTCCTGCCCTACCTGCTGATCAGCCTGTTCGTCGGGGTCTGGCTGGACCGGCGGCCGAAGAAGATGATCATCGTGGCGGCGGACGCCGTCCGCTCGCTGATCCTGCTCTCCGTCCCGCTGCTGTCCTGGGCGGACCTGCTGAGCGTCCCGCTGCTGCTGGTGGTGGTGTTCGGCACCGGCGCCTGCAGCACCGTCTCGGACATCGGCAACGCCTCCATCCTGCCCGCCCTGGTCGAGCGCGAGGACCTGGTCGAGGGCAACAGCAAGCTGGAGATGAGCAGTTCGGTCTCCAACATCGGCGGCCGGACCTTCGGCGGCCTGCTGGTGCAGCTGCTCACCGGCCCGGTGGTCATCATGGTCAACGTCTTCGCCTTCGGGCTGGCGGCGGCCTGCACCCTGCGCATCCGCAAGAAGGAGCCGGTGCCGGAGCGCCCGGCCGACGGCCCGCCGTCCTCGATGTGGAAGGAGATCGGCGAGGGCCTCTCCTTCATCTTCGGCAACGCGACCCTGCGCACCCTGGTGCTGGTCACCTTCCTGATCAACTTCTCCGCCATCGCGATCGACCCGGTGTTCCTGGTGTTCATCACCCGCACCCTGGACCTGCCCGGCATCCTGGTCGGCGCACTGCTGGCCGGCACCGGCGTGGGCTCGCTGATGGGCGCCCTGTTCGCGGCCCGGCTGGGCAAGCTGCTGCCCTTCGGCCGGATGGTGGTCTGGTGCACCGTGGCGATGACCGGCGTCGAACTGGTCATCCCCGCCGCGACGGTGATGCCCACCGCCGTCGCCTTCGCGATGCTGATGTTCGTCCAGGTCGCCTACGCCGTGCTGGTGATCGCCAGCGCCGTCAACATCCGCAGCTACCGCTCGGCGATCACCCCGGACGCCATGCAGGGCCGGATGAACGCCTCCACCCGGATGATCGTGATGGCCGGCACGCCGTTCGGCGCCATGGCCGGCGGCGGGCTCGGCACCTGGCTGGGCACCCAGTGGGCGATCGTGGTCTGCGCCGGCGGCATCGGCATCGCCGCCGTCCTGCTGGCGCTCTCCCCGGTCCGCAGGGCCACCGGCATCCCCACCGAGCTCCCCGCCCCGGCCCCCGCCGCCGCCTGACCCCTCGTCGGACCGCAGTGCCCGGCACCCGTACGCCCCCACGACCAGGAAGGCCAGGAAGTCTCGTGAACGACACCGACGCGGTCGGCCGCGCCACGCTGGACGCCGTCTTCGCCCAGGCGCTGGTGGAGGAGGCGGGCTCCGCCGCCGCCCCCGCGACCGCCGCCGTCCCGGCCCCCCGCCAGGGCGACGGGCGGGAGCCCGCGTCGCTGGCGCAGAAGCGGCTCTGGTTCCTGGAGCAGCTGAACGGCCCCAACAGCACCTACAACGTCCCGTTCCGGCTCCGGCTGGTCGGCGAGCTCGACACCGGGGCGCTGCGGCTGGCCGTCGGCGACCTGGTGGCCCGGCACGAGGGGCTGCGCACCACCTTCGCCGGCGACGAGGACGAGGTCTTCCAGCTGCTCCTCGATCCGGACGAACTGCCGTGGGAGCAGCGGGACCTGACCGAGCTCGGCGAGCCGGCCGTGGTCGCGCTGATCGAGGAGGAGAGCCGGCTCCCGTTCGCCCTGGCCGGCCGGCCGCTGTTCCGGGCGAAGCTGATCCGCTCCGGTGCGGAAGGGGCGGCGCCGGTCCACCACCTCGCCGTCACCATGCACCACGCGATCACCGACGGCTGGTCGGAGGGGCTGTTCTTCCGGGAGCTGGGCGCCTGCTACACCGAACGGGTCGGCGGCCCGGCGGCCGGCCTGGCGCCGCTGCCGGTGCGCTACGCCGACTACTCGGCCTGGGAGGCCGAGCCGGCCACGGTGGAGCTCTACCGCGGCCAGCTGGCCTTCTGGCGCGAGCAGTTGGCCCGGCTGCCGGAGGAGGCCGGGATCCCGGCCGACCTGCCGAGGCCGGTGCTGCTCAGCGGCGAGGGCGCCAGCGTCACGGTGCCCGTCCCGGCCGACCTCCAGCGGCGGCTGGCCGCCTGGGGCGCCGGGCACGAGGCCTCGCTGTTCGCCACCGCGGTGACGGTGCTCGCCGCGCTGCTGCACCGCTACAACGGCGAGGAGCGGGTGGTCGTCGGGGTGCCGGTGGCCAACCGGCCGCAGGCCGAGTGGGAGCCGGTGATCGGCTACTTCGCCAACACCCTGGCCGTGCCGGTGGACCTCGCCGGCGATCCGACCCTGCGCCAACTGCTCGGCCAGGTGCGGACGGTGGCGGCGGAGGCGCTGTCGAACCAGAACGTGCCGTTCGACCGGGTGGTGGAGGCGCTCGGCGTGGTCCGGGACCCGTCCCGCAACCCGGTGTTCCAGGTGATGTGCAGCGTCAACCAGGTGGTGCCGCCGCCGCAGCTGCCGGGCCTGGCGGTGGAGATCGTCGAGATGCGCAACGACTCCGCCAAGTTCGACCTGGAGCTCGCGGTGAGCTACACCGCGGACGAGGTCGGCTTTACCTTCGACTACGCCACCGACCTGTTCGAGCGGGAGACGGTGGAGCGGCTCGCCGCCGACTACCTGGTCCTGCTGGAGGCCTTCCTGGCCGAGGGCGCGGCGAGCGTCGGCGCGGTGGCGCTGAGCGCCCACGGCCCCACCGAGGCGGACGGCGCCGAGGCGGAGGTCCGCGACCGCTACGGCAACCGGGCGCCCACCGGGGTGTACGGCGAGCTGCTGCTGGCCGGTGAGCCGAGCGGGCGCCGGGCCCGGGTGCTGGCCGACGGCCGGATCGAGGACGCCGTCGAGGCGCCGCAGCGGGCCGCGGGCGCCCGGCCGGCCACCGACGGCTCCGCCGCCCCCGCGACCGCCACCGAGCGGGCGCTGGCCGCGATCTGGTCCCGGCTGCTGGGCACCGAGCAGGTCGGCCGGGACACCGACTTCCTGCGCGACGGCGGGGACTCGCTCCTGGCCACCCGGCTGGTCGCCCGGATCCGCCGGCAGTGGTCGGTCAAGCTGTCCGTCCGCCACGTCCTCAAGACCCCGGTCCTCGCCGACCTGGCCAAGCTGCTGGACGAGGCCGCCGCCGCCCCCGCCGAGACCTCCGCCCGCAGTGCGATCCCGGCCGCCACCGGGCCCCGGCCCGAGCTGCTGCCGCTTTCGATGGCCCAGCGCGGGATCTGGATCGTCAACCGACTGGGGCAGCAACAGGCCTTCTACCACATGCCGTTGGCGGTGCGGATCGAGGGCGAGCTGGACCTCGCCGTGCTCGCCGCCGCCGCCGCGGACCTCGGCCGCCGGCACGAGATCCTGCGGACGGTCTTCCCCGCCGACGCGGGCGCGCCGCGCCAGTCGGTGCAGCCGCCCGAGGCCGTCGCCGAGGTGGTCCGGGCGAGCGCCATCCACCCGAACGGCCTCCAGCAGGCCCTGCGGGACGCCCTGGAGACCCCGTTCGACCTGACCACCGAAGTCCCGCTGCGGCTGCACGTGTTCAGCACCGGCCCGCGCTCCCACGTGCTGCTGGTGGACGTCCACCACATCGCCTGCGACGGCCTCTCGCTCGCCCCGCTCTGCCGCGACCTGGCCACCGCCTACACCGCCCGGGCCGCCGGCCGGGCCCCCGGCTGGCACGAACTCCCGATCCAGTACGCCGACTTCGCCCTCTGGCAGGCGCAGCAGCTGGGCCGGGCCGAGGACCCGGGCAGCCCCTTCGGCCGGAGCCTGGAGTTCTGGACCAAGACCCTGGCCGGGCTCCCCGAGGAGCTCGCCCTGCCCGGGGCGCGCCCGCGCCCGGCCGCGCCGACCTTCCGCGGCCTGCCCACCCGGGTGGAGG
The DNA here is from genome assembly GCF_042786665.1 of Kitasatospora sp. NPDC059146. Lineage (NCBI taxonomy): Bacteria > Bacillati > Actinomycetota > Actinomycetes > Kitasatosporales > Streptomycetaceae > Kitasatospora > Kitasatospora sp. NPDC059146. The sequence continues at coordinate 26,981 of NZ_JBHZCY010000072.1, forward strand.
CCGGCCCCGAGCTGTACCGGCGGATCACCGCCGCCGCCCACGAGCACGGCGCCAGCGTCTTCATCGTGCTCCAGGCCGCGCTCGCCGCGATGCTCACCCGCCTCGGCGCCGGCACCGACATCCCGCTCGGCACCCCCACCGCGGGGCGCTCCGACCAGGCGCTGGACGACCTGATCGGCTGCTTCATCAACACCGCCGTGCTGCGCGCCGACACCTCCGGCGACCCGAGCTTCCGCACCCTGATCGCCCGGGTGCGGGAGACCAACCTGGCCGCGCACGACCACATGGACCTGCCCTTCGACGAGATCGTCACCGCCCTCAACCCGCCCCGCCGGCACGGCCGCAACCCGCTGTTCCAGGTGATGGCCAGCCTCAACGGCGAGCCCGAGCCGGTCCCGGCGCTCGGCGGACTGCCCACCGAGCCCTTCGACCTCGGCACCCCCGCCACCCCGTTCGACATCACCGTGGAACTGACCGAGGACCGCGCCCGCGCGACCATCGGCGGCGTGCTCACGGTCAGCGCCGACCTCTTCGACGAGGCCGCCGGGGCCGCCCTGGCCCAGCGGCTGCTGCTCGCCCTGGAGACCGCCACCGCGCAGCCCGACCTGCCGCTCTCGCACTGGGAGCTGCTGCTCCCCGGCGAGCGCGAGGCCGTCCTCGGCAACTGGAGCACCGGCCTGCCCGGGCCCGGCGCGGCCACCTTCGCCGAGCTGTTCGAGCAGGCGGTGGCGGCCGCGCCGGACGCCCCCGCGCTGGAGACCGACGACCTCACCCTGAGCTACGCCGAGCTGGACGAGCAGGCCAACCGGCTGGCCGCCGAACTGCTCGCCCGCGGCGTCGGACCGGAGAGCACCGTCGCCCTCGCGCTGCCCCGCAGCGGGGAGCTGGTGCTCGCCGTGCTGGCCGTCGCCAAGGCGGGCGGCGCCTTCCTGCCGCTGGACGTCCGGTTCCCGGTCGAGCGGCTGTCCTTCATCCTCGCGAACGCCGGGGCCGCGCTGGTGGTCACCGACGAGGACGGCGCCGCCGCACTGCCGGCCGACGCCCCGCCGGCCCTGCTGCTGGACGACCCCGACCTGCTGGACGCGCTCGGCGAGCGCTCCGGCGAGCGCCCGGCCACCACCCCGGTGCACCCGGCGAACGCCGCGTACGTGCTGTACACCTCCGGGTCCACCGGGCAGCCCAAGGGCGTCGTGGTCACCCACGCCGGGCTGGCCCCGCTCGCCGAGCAGCTGCACCGCGCCGTCCTGCTGCCCGAGACGGCCGCCGCGGCGGCGGGCGGCGAGCAGCCCCGGATGCTCCAGCAGGTGTCCCCCACCTTCGACATGTACGTGATGGAACTCCTGATGGCCTTCCGCTCCCGGGCCGTCCTGGTGGTGGCGCCCCCGCACCCGGTGCTCGGCGAGGAGCTGGCCGTCCTGCTCGGACAGCGGCGGATCAGCCACGCCGTGCTGACCCCGACGGCGCTGGCCGCCCTGCCCGCCCGCGACTACCCCGCGCTGCGCGCGATCGTCAGCGGCGGCGAGGCGATCGGCCCCGAGCTGGTGGCCCAGTGGGGGCGCGAGCACCGGCTGCACAACGCCTACGGGCCGACCGAGACCACCGTGCTCGGCACCCTGTCCGGCCCGCTGCGCCCGCAGGCCGCGCCGCCGCTCGGCGAACCGATCACCGACTCCCGGCTGTTCGTCCTGGACGCGGCGCTGCGCCCCGTCCCGCCGGGCGTCACCGGCGAGCTGTACCTCGCCGGGGCGAGCCTGGCCCGCGGCTACCTGGGCCGCCCCGACCTCACCGCGGACCGCTTCCTGCCCTGCCCGTACGGCGCGCCCGGCGAGCGGATGTACCGCACCGGCGACCTGGCCCGGTGGACGGCCGACGGCGAGCTGCACTACCTGGGCCGCGGCGACGGGCAGGTGAAGATCCGCGGGGTGCGGATCGAGCTCGGCGAGATCGAGTCCGTCCTCGGGGCGCACCGCAAGGTCGCCAACGCGGCCGTGGTGGTGGACCGTTCGGCGGTCTCCGGGCCGCGTCTGGTCGCCTTCGTCTCCCCGGCGGACCCGGCCGACCCGGCCGCCCGGCCCACCCCGGCCGAACTGCGGGCGCACTGCACCCGCTCGCTGCCCCGGGCCCTGACGCCGGCCCGGTTCGTGGTGCTCGGCGCGATGCCCACGCTGCCCTCCGGCAAGACCGACCGCAAGGCGCTGCGGGTCCCGCCGGAGGAGGGCGCCGAGGGCCACCGCACCCCGCCGGGCACCGCCACCGAACGGGCGCTGGCCGCGATCTGGCAGCAGCTGTTCGAGACCGGGCGGATCGGGATCGAGGACGACTTCTTCGTCCTCGGCGGCCACTCGCTGGCGGCGATCCGGATGCTCGCCGAGATCCACCGCGACCTCGGGGTCGAACTGCCGCTGAGCGCCTGCTTCGAGCACCCGACGATCGCGGCGCTGGCGGCCCTGGTCGACCGGACGCCGAAGCCGGACGCCGCCGAGGAGCCGGCCGTGGTGCGCCGGCGCCGCCCGGGCCCGCGGCCCACGCCCGGGGCCTGAACCACGACGGGAGGGCCCGCGGGCGCTGTGCGGTCCGCCGGCCCACCCTCGTAAGCCGAGTACGAGTACGCCGACGCCGCGTAAGCCGATTCCGGGGACGCCGCCGACTGGTACTGCCGCGACTGGGGCGCGACCACGACCGTCAGCTCGGCCAGCGCGGCGTCCAGCGCCTCGCCCACCTCCTCGGGACCGTCCCCGACCGCGATCACGTGCCCCAGCCGGTCGTACGCCTCGCGGACCGGCCGCACCGCGCGCCCGGCGGCCGCCGTCACGGTGACCCGCTCCACCCCGGCGACCGCGGCCGCCCGCTCGACGCCCTCGACGGCCGTCAGCCGGCCCTCCCCGGCGGCGATCAGGAACCGGATCCCGGCCGAACGGGACCGTTCCGGGGTCAGGTTCAACGGCAGCCCGGCGGCGGCCCGGATCTGCTGGTCCAGCAGGTCGATGCCGGTCGCGGGCCGGATCAGCTCCGGGATCATGCCGCCGGCCAGCCGGGCGTTGATCTCGATCACGGCCGGCCCGTCGGCGGTCAGCCGCAGTTCGACATGCGCCGGGCCGCGCTCCAGGCCGACCGCCTCCAGGGCGCGCCGGGCGGTGTCGGCCATCGCCGCCGCCGTCTCCTCGGGCAGCACCGCCGGGAACAGGTGCCCGGTCTCCACGAAGTACGGCAGCTCGCTGACGGTGCGCTGGGTGATGCCGACGCAGGAGGTCCCGCCGTCCGCCCGGAACATCTCGGCGCTGAACTCCGGCCCGGTCAGGTACTCCTCCACCAGCACCGTCCCGGCGCTGGCCTGGCCGCGCACGTTGCGGGTGACGGCCAGCAGCTTGCGGGCCTGCTCGGCGACGGTGGCGACGTCCTCGCACCAGAGCACCTCGTGCGAGCCGGACTCGTCCACCGGCTTCACCACGCAGGGCAGGCCCACCGCCGCGACCGCCGCCTCGACCTCGGCCGGGTCGCGCACCTCGGCGAACCGGGGCTGGCGCACCCCGTGCGCCAGCAGGGTGCGCCGGGTCTCCGACTTGTCCCGGCAGGCGGCCAGCGCCGCCGCCGGGTTGGCCGCCACGCCCAGCCCCTCGGCCAGTGCGGCCGACTGGACCAGGTAGTACTCGCTGGTCGTGGTCACGCCCGCCACCTCGCGGTCGCCGGCGGCCACCTCGGCGGCCTTGCGCAGCGCCTCCGGGTCGTCGGTGTCGCAGACCACCACCCGGGCGCCGGTCTCGGCCAGGCCCTGGTAGCGGGCCGGGTCCACCACGAACAGCACCGGCTCCAGGCCGAGCCGCACGGCCGTGGTCAGCGCGAGCATGCCGGTGCCGGTGGTGTTGGACTCCACGAAGAACAGCAGCGGGCGCTCCCGGCGGGAGATCCGCGCGTACGACCAGGTGCTGACCATCTCGCCGTAGCGGACGGGGGTGGGCTCGGTGGCGATCACGGGGGTCCGGTCGGCGCCGGCCTCCGCGGCGGTGCCGGACACCACGGCGTCGGCGGCGTACACCGTCTCCACGTAGCGGTCGCCGCGGTCCGGCATGATGCCGACCAGCTTGGTGCCGGGCGCGGCGTGCGCCGCCAGGTGGGTCAGCACCCGGTAGACCGAGCCGGAGGTGTTCCCGGCGAAGATCTTCTGCTCCCGGGCCAGCGCCCGGGTCGCGTCGAAGGCTTCGTCGTCGGAGAGCCAGTGCACCTCGTCGATCAGCCGGTAGTCGATGTTGTCCGGGTAGAGGCTGTTGCCGAGGCCGGACTGGCGCCGGGTCGGTACGTCGGGCTGGCCGAACAGCACGCTGCCGACGGCGTCCACGCCGACCACCGTCAGCTCGGGGAAACGTTCCAGCAGGGCCCGGGACGTCCCGCACAGCGAACCGCCGCTGCCCACCGAGCCCACCACCACGTCCACCGTGCCGAGGTCGTCCACCAGCTCCTCGGCCAGGCCCCGGTAGGCCGCCGGGTTCTGCGGGTTGGAGTACTGCTGCGGCCAGAACGCGCCCGGCAGACCGGTCATCAGCTCGGCCAGCAGGTCCAGCCGGGCCGACTGCCAGCCCTGGTCGCCCATCGCCGACACCACGTGCACCTCGCAGCCCAGGGTGCGCAGCTTGGCCAGGGTGATCGGGTCGATCCGCGGGTCGGTGACGATGTGCACCGGGTGCCCGAGGTGGGTGCCCACCAGCGCCAGGCCGAGCGCCATCGTCCCCGAGGAGCTCTCCACGATCGGCGCCCCGGGCCGCAGGGCCCCGGAGCGGCGGGCCTCGGTGACGACCTGCCGGGCCACCCGGTCCTTCATCGCGAAGGTGTTCGCCAGCTCCAGCTTCGCGTACACCTCGACGCCCTCCGGCGCGGGCACCCGCAGCCGGACCAGTGGCGTGTGGCCGATGGCGTCGACGATCGATTCATGCCGCATCAGCAAGCTCCATGTCCTGAAGGGTGAGGGCCCGGACCGTGGTGGTGGTGCCGGGCAGGGTCGAACAGGCCGCGAGGGCGGCGGCGAGCCGGGGCCCGTGGTCGGCGTCGTTCTCGTCCAGCAGGACGCCCAGCAGGGTGCCGCTGTGCGCGCACACCACCCCGGCGGCGCCGACCCGTTCGGCGATCGCCAGCACCGCGTCCAGGTTGCGCTTGGGCGCCAGGCGCTGGTTCAGCACCGCGCTGCGGGTGGTCACCGCCCCCACCCGCGCGAGGTCCCCGGCCCGCAGCGCCGCACCCAGCTCCGCCAGCAGCTCCGCGTACTCGGCGCGCTGCGCCGGGGAGAACACCTTCGGCACCCGGTTGAACGCCACCGTGTCCAGCAGCCCGCCCTCGTCCACCGCGACCACGGTCGCCTCCGGCAGGCCGCCCAGGCGCTCGCGCAGCCGCACCTCGCGGTGCTCGAAGGCCACCACCTCGGGGTGCATCACCCCGTCGGTCGGCTCGATCGGGCGCAGCCAGCGCTCCACCTCGGCGGGCGAGGTGTCCAGGCCCACCGCGGCGCCGACCGCCCGCACGGTGGCCACCAGGTCGGCCGAGGAGCTGGCCATGCCCTTGCCCACCGGCAGGTCGCCGTCCAGCAGCAGCACCCCGCCGGCCGGGCGCCCGCAGGCCGCGAGCATCGCCTCGGCCACCCGCCGGGTCTTGGTCTTGTGCGAGGGGAACACCCGCAGCGGGCCGCCCGGGTCGAGCCGGAAGCGGGCCCGCGCCCAGCGGTCCACCGGCAGCGTCACCAGGAACTCCTGGCCGCCGGGCAGGGCGCCCTGGAGCAGCTCGCCGAAGGTGCCGAAGGCGCGGGCCGAGCCGGTGCGCAGGTCGACGCCGGGGCGGGGGGAGGCGAAGGACGGCCGGCGCGGCGGCGGGACGGCGCCGGCGGACGGGGCCGCCGCCGGGGCCGGGCGCGCGGCGGAGGGCGGGGTCACCGCTGCGCCGGGGAGTCCGCCGGGGCCGCGAGCAGCGCCGTGACCTCGTCCGCGGCCGCCCCCGCGACCGCGGCCCGCTCCGCCCAGCACTCGGTCAACCGCTCCTGCTCGGCGTCGAGTTCGGCGAGGGTGGCGCGGACCTGGTCGGGGTGGGTCGAGCCGACCGAGGTCTTGGCCCGCAGGCCCGCCTCGACGCTCAGCGAGGCCGCCAGCAGCGCCTGCGGCCCGGCCAGCCGGTGCCCGGCCTCCTCCGCGACCGCCGCCAGCAGCGCCGCGTCCCCGTCGGCCGGGGCCAGGCCCTTGTCCAGCGCGGCCTTGATGTAGCGCCCGGCGATGATCTGCGCCGTCCGCCAGGGCACGCCCTCGTCCAGGGTCAGCCGGTTGGCCAGGGTGAAGCCGCCGAGGAACTCGCCCTCGCAGGCCGCCCGCATCCGGTCGGTGCGGAACACCAGCCCGGTGACCACGGCGTGCGCCAGCCGCAGGGTCGAGCGCAGCGCCTCGGTCTGCACCCGCAGGTGGGCGCCGGCCTCCTTGGACACCTCGACGGTGTTGGTGTACGGGGTGTTGCGCTGGGCCGCCGCCAGTTCGGCCGCGCTGCCCGCGACCAGCGCGCAGCGGCCGCGGATCCGCTCCAGCACGGGGAAGTTCTTCTTCTGCGGCATCGCGGCGGAGATCCCGGACAGCTCGTCCGGGAGGTCGAGGAAGCCGTGGGCGCTGCCGCCCCAGGCCATCAGGTCGGTGGTGAAGCGGCTCAGCGCGACGGCGAAGTTCGCCGCCTCGGCCGCGATCGCCAGCGCCCAGCCGCGCGAGGCGACGGCGACCAGGGCGTGCGGCTGGGGCCGGGCGAAGCCGAGCAGCCCGGCCATCCGGGAGCGGTCCCAGTCGAGTTCCTGCCCGGCCATGCTGCCCGCGCCCAGCGGGCAGGCGTCGATCTCGTCGTACGCGGCCAGCAGTCGGCGCACGGCGGTCAGCGTCTCGCTGGACAGCGCGGCCAGGTAGAAGCCGGGGCTGATCACCTGGGCGGCCTGGGCGTGGGTGTAGCCGGGCATCGGCACCTCGACGGCGCCTGCGGCGAGCGCCCGGACGGCCGCGTCGAAGGCCAGCAGGTCGGCGGCCAGCGCCCGGACCTGCTCGCGGGCGGAGAGCAGCTGGGCGCAGACCTGGAGGTCGTTGCGGCTGCGGTCGGCGTGCCAGGCGGCGAACGGCGGGACCGGGCCGGCCGCGACGTGCCGTTCCAGGGCGAAGGAGATGTCCGACATGTTCTCGCTCGGGTTCGCCCGGATGCCGTCCTGGTCGACGGTGTCCAGGCGGGCGGCGATCGCGGCGGTGCCGGGGCCGTCGACCAGCTCCATCCGCCGGTACTCCAGCAGCAGCACCTTCTCGATCGCCACGTAGTGCCGCAGCAGGTGCTCGGCCTCGTAGGCGAACTGGGGTGCCAGCACCTCCTCGTGCCACACCTCGCTCGGGATGCCGACGATCCGACCGGTCACCGTCATTGCGTGCTCCTCAGAAGAACCGATGGGGCGGACCGGCCCTCGCCCGGACCCTCCGGCCCGGCCGGTCCGGGGCTGCCGGTGGGGAAACTCTCGGCCCGGCCGTCCCCGCCCGCGCCGGGTGCCGGGCGGGCGGCGGGGGTCCGACCGGTGGCAGGTGCCGGGCCGGTGGCGGGTGCCGGGCGGGCAGCAGGTGTCCGGTCGGCGGCGGCCGCGGGCAGGCCGGACAGCGGGGCGGCCGGCTCGGCGAGACCGGCGGCGAGCAGCGCCAGGTAGTCGTCGAGCAGGGCGCGCGCGGTGGCGGGGGCGAACAGCTCGGTGTCGTACACCAACCGGGCGGCGCGGTCGGCCACTTCGAGCAGCAGGTCGTCCTCGGCGTACCCGCAGGGGGCGCCGAGCTCGCCCTCGGCGAGGGTGAACGCCAGCTGGTGGACGGGCGCGCCCGGCGGCTGCCCGGCGGACGGCTCCGCCTGCTCCGCGACGTCCTGCAGGTCCTCCAGGTCCGCCAGGTCCGCCAACTCCGCGACGGGCAGCTCCTGGTGCTGCCAGGCGGCCGAGGCGACGTCCCGGACGCGCTCCACCAGCGCGGCGAAGGACGGGTCGCCGGAGGTGTCCAGCCGCAGCACCACCTGGCCGGCCAGCGCCCCGACCAGCGACAGCGTCTCGGGGCCGCGCCGGCCCGAGACGGGCACGCCGATCAGATGGTCGGTCCGGCCGGAGCGGTGGTGCAGCAGCGCCGCGTAACCGGCCAGCAGCACCGGGGCCGGCGACCCGCCGAGCCGGCGGGCGCCCGCCCGCAGCGCGGCCGCCAGGCCGGACGGGAACTCGGCGCGGACCTCGGCGCCCGCGAAGGCGCGGACGGCCGGGCGGGGCCGGTCCAGCGGGAGGCCGTGCCCGGACGGCCGTCCGGCCAGCCGGGAGCGCCAGAACTCGGCCGTGTCCGCGTGGGGTTCCGGCCGGTCCCGTTCGTACTGCCGGTCCTGGTCGTACCGCCGGTCCCGCCCGCGCCGGCGCGCCCGCTCGTACCGGTCCCGCCCGTGCTGCCGGTCCGCGTGGTCGGCGAAGTCCAGCAGCCGGTCCGGCAGCACCGGGGCCCGGCCCTGCTCCTCGGCGGCGCACAGTTCGGCGAGTTCGGCGTTCAGCAGGAACAACGAGGCCGGGTCGCAGACCAGTTGGTGGGCGACCAGGACCACCGCCCAGTCCGCCTCACCGAGCCGGACGGCGACGGCCCGCCACAGCGGCGCCCGGGCCGGGTCGAAGGGCAGCACGGCAGCCTGGTCGGCGATCTCGGCGAGCCGCTCGGCGCGCTTGCCGTCGTCCGGACCGCTGAGGTCGGTGAACTCCACCGGCAGGTCGATCCCCGGGTGGACCACCTGCCGCAGCTCGCCGTCCAGCACCCGTACCGAGGTCCGCAGCGCGGTGTGCCGGGCGGTCAGCGCGGCCAGCGCCGAACGGACCTGCTCCTCGTCGACCGCGGCGTCCAACCGGAAGGTGTCGGCCACGTGCTGGAGCAGCAGGCCCCCGGAGCGCCGGCCGGTCCGCCAGACCAGTTCCTGGCCGTGGGCCGCCCGGGCGATCCGCGCCCCCTCCGCCCCGGGCCCGGCCGACCCGGTGGTTCCATCCGCCATCGCAGTTCCTGACCTCGTCGTTCCAACCGTCGCGGACTGGGGCCTGCCTGTCTCGGGGCCCCCTGCCGGGGCCCGCGGCGTCACGCCACGGGGCTCCCGATCCCGGCACGAACGGCCCGGCTGATCGCGTCCAGGTTGTCGTCGAGGAAGAAGTGACCGCCCGGCAGGACGTGTCGGGCGAACGGTCCGGTGGTGTGCGCGGCCCAGCCGGCCGCGTCCTCGGGCCGGGCCGAGGCGTCCTCGTTGCCGACGAAGGCGGTGATCGGTACCGGCACCGGCGGTTCGTCACCGCAGTCGTAGGCGTCCAACCAGCCGAAGTCGGCCCGGCAGACGGGCAGGACGAGTTCCAGCAGTTCCGGCTCGTCCAGCACGAAGGCGGGCAGGCCACCGCCGCGCACCAGCCGCTGGAGCATGGCGTCGTCCGGCAGCGCCGACAGGCCGTCGAAGATGTCGTCGCCCCGCGGCAGGTCGGGCCGCGGGCAGCCCGACACGAAGAGGTGGACGGGCAGTTCGGCCCCGGACCGGCGCAGCCACCGGACCACCTCGAAGGCCAGCAGGCCGCCCATCGAGTGGCCGAACAGCGCGTACGGGCGGTCGGCGGTGGCCGCGACGGCCTCGGCGATCCGCTCCACGTCGACGGCCGCGGGCTCACCGAGGCGGCGCTCCCGGCCCGGCAGGGCCAGCGCGGCGACCTCGACCTCGGGGCCGAGCGCGGCCGGCCAGCGGGCGTAGATGGACGTGGCGCCGCCCGCATAGGGGAAGCAGACGAGCCTGACCGGCGCCTCCGGACGCAATTCTCGGGAAACGAACCATTTGTCGGGGAGTATCTGGCCGTTCACGGGCGCCATCCAGGAAGTCCGGCTTTTGGCCCGAGGTCGTCCGGAAAGTCCATGGTCTCCGAAGCGGCCTTTCTGGAAAAGATGTCAGAACTCATTCGATCCGTCACTGGATCGCCGCTCTGCGGAGGCCGGTCGTGCCGCCTGGTCGGTTCTGCCATCGAGGATGATGAATAGTGTGCCGATCAACCGCTGATGACTGTACCTCAGCTGAGTGAGCACGCTCAATAGTTGGCGATAACCGGCCAGCGGGCGGCAGCGCCCCCTCCCGAATGGGTCGATTCGACAACCCGCCCACCGCGCCCGGGAATCGGGGTGCAACTCGCGGGGAACTCCCATTGGCTTATCCGGCGGCGCCCCGTACGGCACGGCCCGGCGGCGGGCGGGCGCCGACCGCGCGGGGGCCGGACCGGACCGGGCGAGGGCCCCCGCCGTGCCGGGGGGGGGGGCCCCCACCCCCCCCCCCCCCCCGCCCCGCGGCGCACCGGCGGGGGGGCGCCCGGGGGGGGGGGGCGCCCCGGGCCGGGGGGGGGCCCCCCGCCGCCGGGGCGGTGGCCCCACGAACCCGACCGCCCGGACGGCCGCTCGGCGAACGGGCGTTGGCGCGCCGGGCTGTCGGGGCCGTCCGGGTTGTCCGGGGCGTCCGGGGCGTCCGGGGCGTCCGGGGCGTCCGGGGCGTCCGGGCCACGGGCTCAGGACACCAGCGGCGCCCCCGCGACCTCGGTCAGCGTCACGGTGCACAGCCCGCCGCGCTGAACCTGCACGTCCGTGACCTCCAACTGGGTGCCGGGCAGCAGGATGTACTCCTCCTCCCCCGTGAACGCCGAGAACCGCTGGATGCCCGTGGCGCGCAGCGGCCGCACCTCGAACAGCGTCCGCTTGCCCCGGCTGCCCAGGAAGGACTTCGCCACGCCCGGCTCGGAGGTGCAGGAGGACACCCCCCACCACGTCACCGTCCGCCCCAGCGGGTACTGCTTGCGCAGGTCCAGGGCCACCCCGCGCCAGAGCGGCTCCGTCCGCACCGGCAGCTGCGACACCGCCCCGAACAGCAGCCGCAGGTACGGCAGGTACGGCACCAGCCGGGCCCGGTCCGGGGAGCGCAGCACCGCGTTGATCTCCCGGTAGAACGCCGACTCACAGGTGTACAGGTACAGCGCGGCGATCGCGTCCGCGGACAGCCCGTCGGGCACCCCCGGGCCCCCGCGCCCGTCCGCCCGACCGGCCACCTGCCCGGCCGCGTGCTCCGCCGCCCATTCGTCCGCCCGCCGCCTGCCGAACTCGTGCGACGACGTGACGTGCCGGTCCAGCCCGCGCAGCAGCTCGGCCACCGGGGCCACCGCCTCCCGGAAGTCCATCAGCGGCGTGTCGAACACCCCGCTGATGGCCGGGAGATCGAGACCCTCGTCCTTCACCCCGGCGAGCCGGTCCAGGTACAGCTGGTGCAGCTCCATGGTGGACGCGATGAAGGCGCCCATCCGCTCGGCGACACCGCCGTCGGCGCCCCCGGCCGCGGCCGCGGCGGCGTCCCAGCCCTTGCTCGGCAGCCAGTCGATCCCGTCCGCGCCGAGCGAGGCGAGCGCGGCGTTCACCGCGGCGAAGTGGTCGTTGTCGCAGAAGATGTCGCCCTGGGCCGCCGGGTTGGCGTGGTCGATGTGCCGGACCTCGACCCCCGGGTACTTCTTCTCCAACCGCTGCACCACGCTCTTCAAGCTGCGCGCGTGCGCACCCCACCAGGCGAAGACCACCCCCCGGTCCTCCTCCCCCGCCTGCTGCTTGGCCCGCAGGATCTCCTCCACGATCCGCTCGGCCACCGGCCGCCAGAACCCGGTGTGCTGCTCCGGGCCCATCGCGCCGTCCGCACTGGCGGTCAGCGCCGCGTTCAGCAGCAGCACGCCCTGGGTCAGCATCGCCTGGAACCACTCCGGCGGCTGGACCGTCTCCTCCTTCTTCAACAGCGCGCGGATGTCCGCGATCGGCGTCTTCTTGGGTATGCCGTACTTCCACATCGCCGCGGCCTTGATGATGCAGCGAATGCTGATCACCCGGCCGAACTGGCTGTCCTTCCAGTCGTGGAAGGCGTTGTCGAACATCGCGATGCCGGTGGCGCTCTCCGGGCGCGGGTACGGGTTCTGCCCGAAGACCACCACTTTCCACCGGTGCGGGGCGTGCGGCTTGAGCGCCTGGAAGGTCAGCTCGCGGACCGGCACGACCTCCGACCCGCGCTCCGGGCCGATGAACGAGGCCGCACCGGGCTGCGCCTCGATCACCGGCTTGAGCACCGGCAGCCACGGCTCGCCGCCGCCCCGGAACAGCTCCGCGAGGGCCAACGGGTCGTTCGGGTCGTTCGTTCCGGGCTGGTCGGTGGCGGAGGTGTCGGCAGCGCTCATGGTGGTACTCCGGGCTGGTCGGGTCACGGAAAGGCGTCGAATGACGGTCCGTCAGCTCTCCGGCGGACGACACCTTCCTAACAGCCCGCACCGACATTCCGACCCGCCGCTCCACCCGACGGTCCACCCGGCGCTCCACCTGCCCGAACGGCCCCGGACGGATTGTCAGTGGCACCCGCTAGCGTCGGATTCGACCGGGAGAACGACACGGAGAACGACAGGGAGAACCCCTCCCCGTACGAAAGGAGTTGCCGCATGACGACGGACCGCGCGCAGTCCCCGCTCAGGGTGGTACTGACGGACCTCAACGCCTCGGTGGTCGAGTCCTGGCGGGCCGCCTTCGCCGACACCCCCGGCATCGAGATCCGGCAGGGCTCGATCCTCACCGAGCAGGTCGACGCCTGGGTCAGCCCGACCAATTCCAAGGGCCGGATGGACGGCGGGGCGGACGCCGCGATCAAGCGCCACCTGGGGGCGGGCATCCAGCTGAAGGTGCAGCGGAGGATACGCAGCGCCCACGCGGGCACGCTGCCGGTGGGCAGCGCGGTCTGCGTGCCCTCCGGTGCGGTCAACCCGAAGTTCCTGATCTCGGCGCCCACGATGCAGACCTCCTCGCAGAACGTGAGCGAGACCTTGAACGTCGCCCTCGCCTGCGCCGCCGCCTTCCAGGCCGTCCACCGGCAGAACCTGCTCGTGCCGGAGAGCATCCGGTCGGTGGCCCTGGTCGGCATGGGCGCGCAGACCGGGCGGGTGCCGGCCCGGGTGTGCGCCAACCTGATGTGGACGGGCTACACCCTCTTCCAGGACCACCGGTTCGAGGACGACGACGAGCTGCGCGCCACCATCCTCGCCCAGCTGGACGACCTGGAGCAGGCGCCTGCCACCACCCGGGTCCGCATCGCGACGCCCCCGGCCCGCAGCCGCTCCGGGCGGTAGTCCGTTCCGCCGGCAGTTCCGTCGGAAGCCCCGCCGGCCCTCAGGCCGCGCCGAGCGCCAAGCGGATCCAGCGCTCCGCCTCCACCGTCGCCGTCGCCACGTCGAAGGCCTCCGGCGCGGCCGCCGCCTGCACCACCAGCCCCTTGAGCAGTCCCACGAAGGCGAACGCGAAGGCCCCGGCATCCACCCCTGCGCCGGGACCGACCCCGGCTCCGACCTCCACCCCTGCGCCCGCCCCTGCGCCCGCCCCGGCCCGCAGCTCCCCGTCCGCCAGGCCCTGGCCGACCACGTCCGCCACCCAGCCGCGCGTCCGGGCGTCCAGCTCCGCCACCGCCGGCGTCAGTTCGGAGGTGCCCGCCAGCGCCTCGGCCCCCAGCACCACGAAGGCCCGGCCCAGGTCGGTCGGGTGCCGCACGCCCTCCAGCACGCCCCGGGCGAAGCGGCACAGCTCCTCCACCGCCCCGGCGCCACTGCGCTCGGGCGCGGCCGCCGCCATCGCCTCGGCCAGCGCCTCCTCCTGCAGCCGGGCGAGCAGCGCGGCCTTGGAGCCGAAGTAGTGGGTGGCCAGGCCCCGGCTGAAACCCGCCTCCTCCCCCACCCTGGCCAGGGTGACCCCGGTGCTGCCGTGCTCGGCGATCAGCCGGGCGGCGGCGGCGATCAGCGCCGCCTCGGCGTGGGCGCGCCGTTCGGCCTGGGTGCGGCGGGGCGGGGGCCCCTGCGGAGCGGTCGCGCGGGTGGCCGGGTCATCGTGCGTGGGCATGGCACCATGCTAGGGTTGAACTTGCTTGTTGGCTAACAAGCAAGTTTGGGATGACGGAGCACTCCCCCGGCCCCGCCACCCCCGGCAGAAGGGAAGTCCCGATGACCGCCACGATGCTCGCCGGCCGCCTCGACGTCACCAAGGGCGCGTTCGCCGTCGAGGAGGTGCCCGTCCCGACCCCCGGCCCGGGCGAGGTGCTGATCAAGGTCGAGGCCGCGGGCGTCTGCCTCTCCGACGTCCACCTCATCGACGGCACCCTCAAGCCCTTCCTCCTCGACGGGGACAAGGTCACCCTCGGCCACGAGGTCGCGGGCACCGTGCACACCCTCGGCGAGGGCGTCACCACCGCCGCCGTCGGCGACCGGGTGCTGCTCCAGGCCGGCGAGACCCGCAACGGCCGGGTGCACACCCGCGGCGTGGACTACGACGGCGGCTGGGCCGAGTACGCCCTCGCCACCGCCACCACGCTCATCCCGATACCCGACGAACTCCCCTTCGAGCAGGCCTGCTTCATCCCCGACGCGGTCTCCACCCCCTGGGCCGCCATCACCGGCACCGGCGCCGTCCGACCCGCCGAGCCGGTCGGCGTCTGGGGCGTCGGCGGACTCGGCGCCCACGGCGTCCAACTGCTGCGCGCCATCGGCGCCTTCCCGATCGTCGCCGTCGACCCGCTCCCCGCCGCCCGCGAGCGCGCCCTCGCCTTCGGCGCCGACGCCGCCCTCGACCCCACCGACCCCCGATTCGCCGACCGCCTGCGCACGGCCACCGCCGGCCGTCCCCTCGCCGCCGCCTTCGACTTCGCCGGTGTCGCCGCCGTCCGCGAACAGGCCGTGGCCGCCCTCGGCGAACGCGGCCGCCTGGTCCTGGTCGGCCTCACCGACAAGCCGCTGACCATCACCAAGGGCACCATGGTCAGCTACCTGCGCCAGCAAATCCTCGGCCACTACGGCTCCGACGGCCAGGACGTCATCGACCTGGTCGACCTGGTCCGCGGCGGCCGCCTCGACTTCGCCCGCTCGGTCAGCGGCACCTTCCCGCTCGCCGACGCCGCCCGCGCCGTCCAGGCCCTGGAGCGCAAGGAAGGCAACCCCATCCGCCTCGTCCTCAAGCCCTGACCGGCGCCCCCGCACCTGCCCGACTGAGCCGGGCACGGCACCGGGCCGGCAGCCGCCCCTGCGGCTGCCGGCCCGCACGCGTCCTACTCCACGGGCGACACGTGCAACACCGGCTGCACCGGCTGCACCGGCACGGCCTCGACCGGTCCCCCCATGGCCTCCCGGTAGTAGCGGACCCGGAACACCCCGGACAGACTCGCCGTCACCGCCAACCCACCGCCCAGACACACCGCCGCGCCCGCGACCGACAGCACACCGAGCACCCGGTCCTTCACGGTGAAGCCCAGGACCAGGGCCACCAGCGACGGGAGCAAGGTCAGCACCACCGGCAGGGCCACCCAGCTCGAACCCCGCACACTCGTCCAGCCCTCACGCCGGTGCACCTCCCGGGACCTCCGCAGCGCCTCGCGGATCCCGACACCGTCGAGCACCATCGCCGGCAGCACCAGGTAGCCCACCATCACCCAGCTGGCCCCGACCAGCAGCACCGCTCCCACCAGGATGGTCAGGGCCCCGCCGACCGCCCAGCCCGCGATGACCGGCAACCGCCCCGCCGCCCGCGCACAACTGGACCACACCCCGACCGCCCGCCCCCGCAGAGCGTCATCGACCGCGATCAGCATCGCCGCATTGCCGAAGGTCACCAGGAACAACAGCACCACCAGCCCGGCCGCCCCGACCACCACGCTCCCCCCGAGCAGCACCTCCGCCCACACCAGCAGCGCGGCCGCCCCGACCGTCACCGCCACCGTGACCCCCGACAGGAGCAGCAGCTTCTTCTGCCGCCACACCACCCCCACCAGCGTCCGCACCGACCCACCCTCACTCACGTTCCCACCTGCCAATTCGGCTACTCCAGCAGACTGCCCATGTGCCCGTCGTCGATCCGGATCGGCCAGAAGTGCTCCTCGCTCGCGAACGCCTCCGGATCGATCGTGCGCAGCGCTTCCTCGGCCGCGCCGTCGAACAGCTCGCACGGGTCGAAGACCGACCAGGGGGCTTCCTTCCGCTCCCGGTACGCCTCCTCCCGCGCGGCGCGCAGCCGGTGGAAGGTCCAGAGCGTGTACAGCAGCGCGGAGAGGTCGCGGTGCAGGTAGGCGGCCGTCCCGCCGTCGCCCCACACATCGGTGAGCTCGACCCGCCCGGTCGCGCCGTCGAGCAGCACGTCGAAGTCGTACATCCACCCGCCGAGCACCGGGAACCCGCGCTGGTACGCCCGCTCCGAGGGCTCCTCCTCGTCGTCCTCGGGCTCGTAACCCTCCAGCGGCCCTTCGGCATCGACCTCCAGCACGCACCGCCCGGACACCGGCAGGCCGACCTCGGTCAGCAGCCGCCGGGTCGGACCGTGCGTCACGTTCGCGGGCAGCTCGTCCTCCCCGAACCGACGGACGCCGCCCTCCCCCTCCGCCGTCGCCAGGTCCGCCACCAGGGCCGGAGTGACGGCGTACGCCGACTCCTCCGGCCCGCCCGGCCCGGCACCCCACGCCAGGGCACGGACCGTCACCGCCGCCTCCCAGTGCGCGGGCCGGCCACCCGTCCGCCGGTACAGCTCCGGATCGGCCTCCCGCAGCAACCGCCGTCCGGTCTCCACGACCTCGGCCACTCCGGCGGGCCCGTACTCCGCTGCCCCGCCGAGCCCCTCGACCACCCGCGCCAGCGCCAGCAGACACGCCGTGCTGCTGGCCAGCAGGTCCCGCCGCAGCGCCCCGTCGTCCCCCGGCCGCCCGAGGAACACCTCCCCGCTCGCCCCGTCCAGCAGCACCGCCGCGGGCCCCTCCCAGCCCTCGTACCGCGCCTCCCCGAGCAGGGCGAACCCCTCGACCACCCGCGGCGGCTCCTCCCCCGCGGCCCCGAGGTCCAGGTACGCCCGCCCCCAGCACGACCCACCAGCAGCCAGCAGCTCCCGCCCCACCACGCACCCCTTGCCCCGCCGCCCCGCGCCGGAAGATCACCCACTACCGCGAGCGACCCTAACCGACCCCGCCGACACCCCGGCCCGCCGGAGGCCGTCCGCCCCCTCGCCCGGCCCCCGACACCCGACGTCCGACACCCCCAACTCCGGCACCTCGCGGGCGAAATGGCATGCACGCCACTAGCCAACCGGCCAGTAGCGCCCCTACCGTCGACTCCCCGTGGCTTCGACGGAGGAGCTCGCCTTGCCCCCACGCACACGCCCCCACCCCCTCCGGTCCGCGGCCGTCGCGCTCGCGTCGGCCCTGTTCGTCACCGCCGCCCTGACCGCCCCCGCCACCGCCTCCCCCACCCCGGCCGCCGCCGCCCCCGACTACTGCGGCGGCCGCTGCACCGACATCCTCCCGCCCGGCGAGAACGGCAACGCCACCCTCGCCGAGATCCTGCTCAACCGGATGTTCGGCAGCCGCCCGGCGCACACCGACGACCAGCTCGGCCCGTACTCGGCCCTGGCCTCCGGCTACCCGGGGCTGACCGAGGCCGGGTTGCGGAACTTCTTCAACGACGCCTCCTTCGGCGTCCCCGCCGACCAGGTGGCCAGCACCGTCAGCCCGCGCGCGGACGTGACGATCGTGCGCGACAAGGCCACCGGCGTCCCGCACATCAGCGGCACCACCCGCTACGGCACCGAGTTCGGCGCGGGCTACGCGGCCGCACAGGACCGGCTCTGGGTGATGGACCTGTTCCGGCACGTCGGCCGCGGCCAGCTGTCCGGCTTCGCGGGCGGCGCGGCCGCCAACCGGCAGCTGGAGCAGAGCTTCTGGCAGGCCGCGCCGTACACCGAGGCCGAGCTGCAGCAGCAGATCGACGCGCTCGCCGCCCGCGGCGGCCGGGCCACCCAGGCACTCGCGGACGCCAACGCGTACCTGGACGGCATCAACCAGTACGCGAGCCAGGCGTACAACGCCCGGACCTTCCCCGGCGAGTACGACCTCACCGGCCACATCGACCCGATCACCAACGCCGGTTCGATCGAGCCGTTCAAGCTGACCGACCTGGTCGCCCTGGCCTCCGTGGTCGGCGCGCTGTTCGGCGCCGGCGGCGGCGGTGAACTCGCCTCCGCCCAGGTCAAGTCGACCGCCGAGGCCCGGTACGGCAAGGACGCCGGGGACGCGCTGTGGAAGTCGCTGCGCGAGTCCGACGACCCGGAGGCCGTCCGCACCCTGCACGACGGCCAGAGCTTCCCGTACGCGACGGTGCCGGACGCCCCGCAGGGCCAGGCCCTGCCGGACCCGGGCTCGGTGGTGCCGGAGAAGGTGGTCTACGACGCCACCGGCTCGGCGAACTCCGCGACCACGAAGGCGGACGGCGTCCTGCCCGGCAACCTGCTCACCGCCAAGCACGGCATGTCCAACGCCCTGCTGGTCTCCGGCGCGCACACCGACGACGGCCACCCGGTCGCCGTGTTCGGCCCCCAGACCGGCTACTTCGCCCCGCAGTTGCTGATGCTGGAGGAGATCCAGGGCCCCGGGATCAGCGCCCGCGGCGCGGCCTTCGCCGGCCTCAGCTTCTACGTGCAGCTCGGCCGCGGCCAGGACTACGCCTGGAGCGCCACCTCGGCCGGGCAGGACATCACCGACACCTACGCCGTCCCGCTCTGCACCACCGACGGCTCCCCGGTCACCACCGCCGCCGACTCCTACCTCTGGCACGGGCAGTGCCTGCCCTTCGACCGGCTGGAGCGCAAGGACGCCTGGAGCCCGACCACCGGCGACTCCACCGCGGCGGGCTCCTACACCCTGGTGATGTACCGCTCGAACTACGGCCTGGTGACGGCCCGCGGCACCGTCGGCGGGGCGCCCGTCGCCTTCACCTCGCTGCGCTCCACCTACCGCCACGAGGCCGATTCCATCATCGGCTTCCAGGAGTTGAACGACCCCGGCGCGGTGCACGACGCGCCGAGCTTCCAGCGGGCCGCGCAGGACATCAACTACACCTTCAACTGGTTCTACGCCGACTCCCGCGACATCGCCTACTACAACTCCGGCAGCAACCCGGTGCGCGCCCCCGGGGTGGACGCCGGACTGCCCGTGCTCGCCCGACCCGCCTACGAGTGGGCCGACTTCGACCCCGCCACCAACACCGCCCGGTACACCCCTCCGGCCGAGCACCCGCAGTCCGTCAACCAGGACTACTACGTCTCCTGGAACAACAAGCAGGCGGACGGGTTCACGGCGGCCGGCTTCGGCAACGGCTCGGTGCACCGCGCCAACCTGCTCGACGACCGGGTCAAGGCGCTGCTCCAGGGCGGCGGCAAGGCGAGCCGGGTCACCCTCACCCAGGCCATGGAGAGCGCCGCCCTGGCCGACCTGCGGGCCGAGGACGTCCTTCCCGACCTGATCCGGGTGCTGCGCAGCGCCCCGGTCACCGACCCGGCCGCCGCCACCGCGCTCCAGCAGCTGGAGGCCTGGCTCGCCGACGGCGCCCAGCGCAAGGAGACCTCGGCGGGCAGTCACGCCTACGCGGACGCGGCCGCGATCCGGGTGATGGACGCCTGGTGGCCGCTGGTCGCCGACGGCGTCATGCGGCCCGGGCTCGGTGACCAGCTGTTCTCGGCGCTGACCGGCGCCCTGCAGATCAACGAGTCGCCCTCCGGCGGCCAGACCGGCGCGACCGGCGGCGGCCCGGTGAGCGCCAACGAGGGCATCCCGCACAAGGGTTCGGCCTTCCAGTACGGCTGGTGGAGCTACCTGGACAAGGACCTGCGCGCCGTCCTCGGCGACCCGGTCGCCGGCCCGCTGGCCCGCCCGTTCTGCGGCGGGGGCGACCTCGCGGCCTGCCGCACCGTGCTGCAGACCACCCTGGCCAAGGCCGCCGCCCAGACCCCCGCCCAGGTCTACCCGGGCGACGCGGACTGCACGGCGGGCGACCAGTGGTGCGCCGACACCGTCATCCAGCGCCCGCTGGGCGGGGTGACGGACGCCAAGACCACCTGGCAGAACCGTCCGACCTACCAGCAGGTGGTGCAGTTCAGCGCCCACCGCTGACC
>NZ_JBHZCY010000073.1:0-46464 GCF_042786665.1 Kitasatospora sp. NPDC059146
CAAGGGCCGCCTCTACGCCCCCGAAGCCCTCCACCTGGTCGACGCCATCCCGCTCACCTCCGTCGGCAAGCCCGACAAGAAGCGCCTGCGCCAGGCCCTCGCCGACTGAACCCGCTCCGGACCTCGCGCTTGCGCGAGGTCCGGAGCGCGATGGGACGCGCACCGAAACCCCACCGAACCCCGGCCGGATCCCCACCCGCTTTCACCCCAAGGCGGGGTTTGGCTCAATGAACCACCGCCCCGGTGCCGAGAAGCCAACGGGGGGTGGCGGCGCTGAGGGCTGCCACCCCTCCCCGGCCCCGGCGCTGGGGCGGATTCACTCCGGGGCGGGGCCCCCGTCGGCCGAGTGAGGCCCGTCGGCCCCGTCGGCCCCGTCGACCGCATCGCCCGCATCGCCCGCATCGCCCGCATCGCCCGCCGCCAGGCAGCACCGCACGAAGTCCCGCACCACCGGGTTCCCGTCGTCCGCCGCGGCCCACGCCACCGCGATCCGGCTCGGGCTGACCCCGCTCACCGGCCGGTAGGCGATCCCCGGCCGGGCGTAGAAGCGGGCCGTGGACGCGGGGGCGAGCGCGACCCCGTAACCGTTCGCGATGGCGCTCAGCCAGTCGTCCGGATGCTCCACCACGGCGCCGAAGCGGACCGGGTGGCCCTCCCGCTCATCGGCGGCGACCCAGTAGTCCCGCCAACGGCCGGTCTCGGCCGGGGCCGCGACGAAGGGCTCGTCCCACAACTCCCGGAACGGGACCACCGCCAGCGCCGCCAGCCGGTGCGCCGACGGCAGCGCGACCCACCGCGGCTCGGTGAACAGCTCGGCCACCCGCCACCCCTCCTGCCCGGGGAACGGCAGCCGCAGCAGCGCCACATCGGCCTCCCCGGCGGCCAGCCCGGCCGTCGGGTCCGACCACGCGGTGTGCCGCATCTCGACCCGCCAGCCGGGATTGCGGTCGGTGAACCCGGCGACGATGCCCGGCGTGGCCTCGTTGGCGGCGCTGGCCAGGAAGCCCACCCGCAGCACCCGCTCCGCCCGGCTGGCCGCGCCCCTGGCCTCGCGCAGCGTCGCGTCCCAGTCGGCCAGCAGGCCCGGCACCCGCGCGGCGAGGCTCCGCCCGGCCACGGTGAGCGCCATCCCGGCCCGGGAGCGGACGAACAGCGGCACCCCGAGCAGCTTCTCCAACTGCCGGACCTGCTTGGTCAGCGCGGGCTGGGAGACGTACAGCCGCTCGGCCGCCCGGGTCAGGCTGCCGTCCTCGGCGACGGCGGCGAAGGTGCGCAGCAGCCGGGTGTCCACATCCATTCCACCAGGTTATGGAAGCCGGTATTGGACGCAAGCGGAGGCCCGCGAAGAGGCTGGACCCATGTCCATCACCTGTCTCGCCGTCACCGTCCTCGCCATCGCCGCCAACGCCGGAATCGCCGCCGCCGACTTCGCCAAGGCCCCCTTCGTCCTGGCCAATTCGGCCGAGGTGAAGGTGAAGCCGGAGTGGGTCCCGTGGCTCGCCTCGCTCAAGCTGGCCGGCGCCGTCGGCCTGCTGGTCGGCCTGGTCGCCCTCCCGCCGCTCGGCCTCGCGGCCGCGGTCGGGCTGGTGCTGTTCTACCTCGGCGCCGTGGCGACCCACGTCCGCACCCGGGTCCTCCACAACCTCCACTTCCCGGCCGGCTACCTGGCCCTGGCCGTCGCCACCCTGGCCCTCACCGCCACCCGCTGACCGGCCTACACCACCACCGCGCACACCTTGGTGGTGCCGTCCAGCACCGGCCACTCGGCACCGTACCGGCCGTTGCGGGCCGGGCAGTTGTCCCTGCTCGTGACGACCGCCGTGATGGCGAGCATCGCGTTGGCGGTCGACGGACCCTGCCTGAGGGTGCAGTCCCAGACCACACCGAGGAAGCCGTTGTCGATGGTTCGGTGGTCGGGGGTGTGGCCCAGAAAGCACTGGCCGTACCGGAACTGCCGCTCCAGGCACAGCACCGTCACCGAGTGGTCGCGGTTGGTGTGGACGTACGCGGCACGGCCTCCGCCCGCCGGACAGCCCGCCGCGGCGGCGGCGACCACGGCAACCCGGTTGAAGGCGCTGCCACCCCGGCAGTCCACGGCGACCGGGACCGTCCGGCTCCACGTTCCCCATCCGGTGTCGTAGACGTCCAGGCAGTCACCGGCGCGAACGGCGGCGAAAGCCACGTCCGCCGGGTCGGGCGGAAGCGGCGGCGGCGTGGGCGTCGGTGTCGGTGTCGGCATGGGGGTGGGGGTGGGGGTGGGAGTCGGCGTCGGCCTCGGTGCCGGCCTCGGTGTCGGCGGATCCGGACGCGGGTCGGTGTCGAGGTGCGTCGTCCGGTCCCACGGCACGACGGCGGACACCGACGGTGACGGGCTCGAATCCACCAACCCGCCCGCCACCTGCTGGATCGGCTTCCAGAGCGCGAACAGCAGCAGCCCGAGCACCAGCGCCGCGCCGAGCAGCGGGACGGTGATGTGGAAGTGCTGGTCCCGGCCCGCCTGGTTGACCCGCCCGTGGCCGCTCGCCGTGGCATTGAGGTTGAGGTTGACGTTGCGCGGGCCGCGCTCCGGCCGGTCCGGGCCGGGTGGCGGCCCCTGGGGGCTCACCCGCCCTCACCGTTCGTTGACGTGGATGTCCCCGACGGCCTGGTTGATCCGGGCCCGTCCGGAGGCCTCGGCGGTCATGGTGACCGACTGCTGCGGCACGGCGGGCGCCGATCCGCCGGTCAACTCCTCGACGAGCGCGCGCAGTTGTGCGGCGGCGCCGGGATCAGCGGCGAGCAGTCGACGCAGCCGGGCACCCCACAGGTCGACCACCTCCTGCTCCGCCCGCTCGTCCCCCGCACGGCGCGCCTGCGCCACGTCCTCGCGCGACTCGCCCAGCTCGGCGAGCACCGTCTCGGCCCGCTCGGGACGCCGGCGGCGCCACAACTCCCCGACGGCGGCACGGATCCGCTCCCAGGCGGTGGTGGTCAGCTGCTGGACGACGGCCGTCGCGGCGACGCCCGCGAGTGAGCTCAGTTCCGGGTCCATGGTCTCCCCCGACGGATATGGACGCTCTTCCGGTGCACCGGCGCTCCGGTGCACCGGTGTTCCGGTCAGGAGCGTTATACCCTGCCGGAGCGCCGGGCACCACGCGGACCGCACCGTTCCGCCGCGGCTACAGCTTCGCGAGGAACTCCCTTACGGTCAACGCGAGTTCGTCGGCGGCGGTGACCGGCAGCAGATGGTCGCCGGCCAGCTCCGCGAGGACCGTCCCGGGGCGGCGGGAGACGGCCTCGGCCGCCTGCTCGGCCGGGATCGCGCCGCCGGTGGCCCGCACCAGCAGGGCGGGGCAGTCGGACGCCGTCCAGTCGGCCCGGTGGTCGCCGTGGACCAGCTTCTCGGACTCGTACATGTCCTTCGGGTGGAAGGGCAGCCGCCAGGTGCCGTCCGCGTCCTCCCGCAGCCGGTCGGCGAAGTACGGGGCGGCCGGACCGAGCGCGGCGACCAGCGCGTCCCGGCTCTGGGCGTCGTACGGCAGGCCGAGCAGGAAGGCCAGCGGGTGCGGGCCCTCCAGGCCGAGCACCAGCGGACCCTCGACGTTGACGATCGCCTCGACCCGCTCGGGGTGGCGGGCCGCGAACTGGTAGGAGTTGATCGCCCCGAGCGAGTGGCCGAGCAGCACCGCCGTCGGCAGACCCAGGTGGTCGAGCAGCGCCTCGACGTCGGCGAGGTAGCCCTCCCGCGAGTAGTCGGCGGCCCGCTCCGAGTCGCCCTGGCCGCGCTGGTCGGGCGCGATCACCCGCCAGTCGGGGCCGAGTTCGGCCGCCAGCCGGGCCCACACCGCACCCTCCGAGAGGTGGCCGTGCAGCGCGAGCAGCGGGCGGCCGGTGCCGCCGAAGTCCAGGTAGGACAACCGGCGGCCGTCGATGACCAGTTCGCCGCGAACGGCTTCGGCGTGAGTGATGGCGTCGTTCATGTCCGGTTCCCCCCGGTGAAGCGGTTGATGGGATCACCATACTCATGACTCATACGTACGTGCAAGACAAACGTCCAAGACGTACGTCCGAACCGTCCACGCTGCACGGCGCATGGGACACCCGAACGGCGCGGACGTGCAAGACGGACGTCCGTCCGAGACGAATGTGCTACACGGACGTCCGATCCACTCCGCCGCCAGGGAACCACCCGCAGGCCGACGCCCCGGCCCGCTCCGCCACCTGGCCGCCCGGGCGCATCAGGCCGCGCCGAAGTGCCGCTTGGTGTCCGCGACCAGGGTCCGCAGGAAGGACCGGTTCGGCAGGTCCGTCAGCGCGGCCGGGCGGGCCAGCAGCGGGTTGGGCTCGAAGGCGAAGGTCCAGGTGAACCTGGTGCCGGTCGGGGTGGGCTCGACCAGGTAGTCCTCCCCGAAGCGCCGGAACAGCGGCAGGCTCGCCGAGGTGACGCAGAAGGAGTGCCGGGATCCCTCCTCCCAGCGCACGAACTCCTCCCGCAGGCGCAGCAGCCGCATCGCGGTGATCTCGCGGGTCGTGCCGACGCCGTGCGGGGGTCGCGAGGTGTAGCGGCCGCCGGCCAGGCCCCGGCACCAGGACAGCGGCGCGTCACCGGCGAGCCCCCGCCAGACCGTCTCCGGCGCCACCGGGAGGTCCAGCACGTACGCGTGGCGGTGCGGCGCGGTGTCGAAGAAGGACGGGTCGAAGCGTTCGAGCGTGAACCAGGGCATCGGGGCTCCTCTTCTCACGGGGTCTCACGGGTCTCGCGGATCCAACGGATCTCACGGATCTCACGGGGCCTCACGGGCGGACGTCCCGAGCGTCCCGACCGCCCCGCCCACCGCCCACCGCCCGCAGGGCGAAGGGCAGCAGCCGGTCGGCGGTCTCCTGGGCGGTGGCCTCGTCCACGTCCTCGGGCTGGTGCGGGGTGAGCAGGAAGTGGGTCATCACCGGCCCGACCACCACCTCGCCGAGCAGGTCCACGCCGTCCAGCGGCGGGATCTCCCCACGCTCGACGGCCCGCCGGACGACCTCCGCGACCCGCCCGTACACCGGCTGGAGGAAGGCCGTCACCAGCGCCTGGGCCAGGGCGGTGTTGTGGGCGGCCTCGCCGATCAGGGCGCGGATCAGCCGGCCGGGCTCGCCGGTCATGCTCGCCGCCTTGTCCCGGAGGACGACCCTCAGGTCGCCCTCCAGTCCGCCGGTGTCCGGCTGCTCGTAGGAGCTCTCGCCGTGCAGCGCGGCGGCGGCGATCACCAGGTCCTCCTTGGACGACCAGCGGCGGTAGAGGGTCGCCGTGGAGACCCCGGCCCGGGCCGCCACGGCGGCGGTGGTCAGCCCGCCGTAGCCGCTCTCCGCGAGGACGGCGAGCGTGGCGTCCAGCAGCGCCCGGTCCCGGGCGGCGTCACGGGGGCGCCCGCGGCGCGTCGTGGCGGCCGGTGCGGCGCCGGAGGTCGTGGCGCCGGACCGGGTGGCGCTGGACGGGGTGGTGCTGCGGCTCATGCCGGAAGTCTACCGAGAACTAGAAACGAAATCGTTTCGTTTCGTTTATGCTCGACGGCATGAGCCTCTCTGCCGAAGCCACGCCCACAGCCGCGCCCGCCTCCGCCGAAGCCACCCCCACCGCCGACCCCGCCGCGACCGTCGCCCGCCTGCACGCCGCCTTCGCCACCGGCCGCACCAAGCCCCTCGCCTGGCGCAAGGCCCAACTCCGCGCCCTGCGCCGCCTGCTGGTCGACCAGGAGGCCGTCTTCACCGCCGCCCTCCACGCCGACCTCGGGAAGAGCGCCGCCGAGGCCTACACCACCGAGATCGGCTTCACGGTCAACGAGATCGACCACACCCTGCGCCACCTCGACGGCTGGCTGCGCCCGCGCCGCATCCCCGTCCCGCTCGCCCTGCAGCCCGCCCGGGCCCGGACGGTCCGCGAGCCCCTGGGCACCGTGCTGATCATCAGCCCGTGGAACTACCCGCTCCAGCTCGCCCTGGCCCCGCTGGTCGGCGCGCTCGCCGCGGGCAACTGTGCGGTGGTCAAGCCCAGCGAGCTCGCCCCCGCCACCTCCGCCGCCCTCGCCCACTGGCTGCCCCGCACCCTCGACCCGCAGGCCGTCGCCGTCGTCGAGGGCGGCGTGCCGGAGACCGGCGCCCTGCTGGAGCAGCGCTTCGACCACGTCTTCTACACCGGCAACGGCACCGTCGCCCGCATCGTCATGACCGCCGCCGCCCGCCATCTCACCCCCGTCACCCTGGAGTTGGGCGGCAAGAGCCCGGTCGTCGTCGAACCCGGCACCGACCTCGCCACCGCCGCCCGCCGGATCGCCTGGGGCAAGTTCATGAACGCCGGCCAGACCTGCGTGGCCCCCGACTACGTCCTCGCCATCGGCGACACCGCCACCGAGCTCGAACGCCAACTCACCGCCGCCGTCCGCGAGATGTACGGCACCGACCCGGCCCGGAGCCCCGACTACGGCCGCATCGTCAACGAGCGCCACTTCGACCGGCTGACGGCCCTGCTCGCCGACGGCCGCATCGTCACCGGCGGCGACCACCACCGCGCCGACCGCTACCTCGCCCCCACCGTCCTGGCCGACGTCGACCCGGACGCCCCGGTGATGCGCGAGGAGATCTTCGGCCCCGTCCTGCCGATCATCCGCGTCCCCGACCTCGACGCCGCGATCGCCTTCGTCACCGCCCGCGACAAGCCCCTCGCCCTCTACGCCTTCACCGCCTCCGACACCACCAAGCGCCGCCTCACCACCGAGACCTCCTCCGGCGCCCTCGCCTTCGGCGTCCCCAACGCCCACATCGTCGTCCCCGGCCTCCCCTTCGGCGGCGTCGGCGAGAGCGGCCTCGGCCGGTACCACGGCGCCCACTCCATCGACACCTTCAGCCACACCAAGTCCGTCCTCGACAAGCCCCTCCTCGCCGACCCCCTCCGCCCCGCCTACCCGCCGTTCACCCCCCTCAAGTCCCGCCTCCTGCGCCGCCTCCTCTGACCGGCACGACGGCGAATCGACTCAGTCCGGCTGAGTACCCGTACGGATGCGGAGCACCCCGGCCGCCCCTAGCGTTCTGCGAGCCAGAGCGCACGCATGACGACGACGGGGAAAGGCACACCATGGACGCCATCGCGATCCGACCGGCCGAACGGCACACCTCCGCGAGCACCCTGCACAACCCGGGTCGCCCGGGCAGCTCCGGCGACGACCCCGACACCGGCTGGTCCAGGCGGCGCGGCCGCCGCCCCTGACCGCACCGCCGCCGCACCGCCACTCCGCCGCCGCACCGGCTACGCTGCCGATCGATCGTCAACTCACCCCGGGGGGAAGCATGGTCAACCAGATCATCGGCAACGTCACCATCGGCGGCCAGGTCATCCAGTCGACGAGCGTCACCATGGACGGCCCGGGCCGGAGCAACCCTGGCCCGGACGGCCCGGACGGCCCGGACGCGGGCGACTCCGCCCGCAGCACGGCCGACCTGGCCCGGGGCGTTACGGAGGACCTCGCCCACCCGGGCGCACAGGTCCGGCTCACCCACGGCGAACACCGTGCCGTCCTGCGCCTGCTGGCGCACCTGGACGACACCGGCGCCCCGGAGGCCGCCGTGGCCCGCGAACTGGCCGACCGGCTCCGGGGCCGATCGGGTCAGAGCCGGAACAGCGGCTGGTAGGCGTTGCCCTCCACGGCGTTGAGCAGCACGTACGACGGCCCGAGGCCGAGGGTGACCTCGCGCAGACGGGCCAAGGCCTCGGCCGCGGTGGGGACTTCGAGCCCGATCGCGGCCGCGGCCGCGTCCCGGTCGGCGAGCAGGTCGGGCTCGTCGGCCAGGTAGTCCTCGGCCGCCTCCGTGCTCTCCTCCTCGGTCAGCCGCACGCAGTCCCGCCACCACGGCACCGCCAGCAGCAGCCGGACCAGCTCCTCCAGACCGACGGCCAGCAGCGCCGCGCCGCCCTCCGAGTCGGCGTAGAGGACGGGGCGTTCGTCGCCGCCCTCGCCGCAGAGGAAGAAGGTGCCGCCCGCACCGCACTTGGCGACCTCCTCCAGGGCTTCGCCGGAGGCGAGCACGACCTCCTCCACGTGGGAGTAGGCGTCGAGGGAGAAGTCCCCGGGCCAGAGCAGGTAGTCGACGGTGGCGGGGGTCGCCCGCAGGCGATCGAGGAACGACATGCCGCACACCCTACGAGCCCGCTCCGACAACCCCGACGAAGGAACGAGACACGGTGAACGAAACAGGCGGTACCGGCGGAACCGACGAGGGAGCCGCCCGGACCGCGCTCTTCGAGGAGCACCGCCCGCACCTGCGCGCCGTCGCCTACCGGATGCTCGGCTCGGTCAGCGAGGCCGACGACGCGCTCCAGGACGCCTGGCTGCGGTACGACCGCACCGACACGGCCGCCGTGGCCAACCTCGGCGGCTGGCTGACCACGGTGGTGTCCCGGGTTTGCCTGAACCTGCTGCGCGACCGCGCCGCCCGCCGGGAGGAGCCGCTCCAGCCGGTCGGACCGGACGGCGCGAGCGGCCCCGAGCGGCTGCCGGACCCGCTGCTGCGCCGGGAGGGGGTGGTCGACCCGGAGCAGGAGGTGATGCTCGCGGACTCGGTCGGTCTGGCGCTGATGGTGGTGATGGAGTCGCTGTCGCCCGCCGAGCGGGTCGCCTTCGTGCTGCACGACCTGTTCGCGGTGCCGTTCGAGGAGATCGCCCCGCTGATCGAGAAGACCTCGGCAGCGACCCGCCAACTGGCCAGCCGGGCCCGCCGCAAGGTGCAGGCGCAGCCCGCGCCCGACCGGGACCTGGGCCGTCAGCGGCTGGCCGTGGACGCCTTCTTCGCCGCCTCCCGCACCGGCGATCTGGAGGCGCTGGTCGCCGTGCTGGACCCGGACGTGGTGCTGCGCTCGGACGGCGGCGCCGGGCTGGCCCGCCACACCGTGGTGCTCACCGGTGCCGCGACGGTGGCCGGGCAGGCCGTCCTGTGGGGCAGGCTGTCGCCGTTCGCCCGCCCGGCGCTGGTCAACGGCGCCGCAGGCGCGGTGGTCATCGGCGCCAACGGCCGGGCGCTGTCGATCATGGCGTTCACCGTCGTGGACGGCGCGATCACCGCGATCGACGTGATCGCCGACCCGGAGCGGCTGGCGGCCTTCGACCTCTCGGCCTTCCGGGACTGACGGCGACCGACGCAACCGGCCACGAGTGAACCGCCGGGGGTGGGAGGGCGAACCGCCCTCCCACCCCCGCCGCCTCACCGCCCGGCCTCACCGCCCGACGGCACCGTCCAGCTGCTCCCGGATGATGTCCGCATGCCCGGCGTGCCGCCCGGTCTCCTCGATCATGTGCACCAGCACCCAGCGCAGCGACGGCCCTTCGACCGCGTCGGGGCGCAGCGAGCGCACGCCCGGCCGGTCGAGGTCGGGGGCGGCCGCGACCACCGCGTTCGCCCGGGCGATCGCGTCCCGGTAGGCGGCGACCGCCGAGGCCGTGGAGAGCTCCGCCGGCGGGGCGTCCGACGTCAGGGCCGGCTCGTCCCCGAGGCCGCCGTACGCGTACTCGAACCAGTTGTACTCGACCACGGCCAAGTGCCGCACCAGCCACAGCAGGCTGGTGCCGGAGGCGACCCCGGGCCGCCGGGCGTCCTCGTCGGAGAGGTCCTCCACCTTGCCGATCACGGCCTCGCGCAGGTAGTCGAGGAAGGACAGCAGGGTGGTCCGCTCATCGGCGTTCAGGCCGGGCGGACGGACGTCGGGGCGCGGGCTGGGCGCGGTGTTCTCGGTCACCGCGCCACCCTAGCCACCCGAACCGACACCCCGACGGCCGGCCAACCGGCCCGACCGCCAACCAACCCGACGACCAGCCAGCCCGACGCCCCGACGACCAACCGCCCCGTCACCACCCCTGCGCGTGCACCCAGTCCGCGAGGTGCCGGGCGCAGCCGTCGACCGACTCCTGCCAGCTGCGGGCCGCACCGTCCCCGGCCTCGTCGCTGACGTACTTGACCAGCCGCACCGGCACCCCGGCCCGGTGGGCGACGGCGGCGACGGCGTAGCCCTCCATGTCGACCAGGTCGGCGTGCTCGGCGAGCCGCTCCTTGGCGTCCGGGGAGTCGACGAACAGGTCACCGGTGGCCAGCACCGGTCCGTCGCCCTTGCCGACCACCAGCGGGGCGCCGTAGCTGCGGCCGGTGAGGTGCTGGAGGGCGGCGGTGTTCAGGTCGTGCTGGATCACCTGGACGACGTGGTGCATGCCCTCCCAGCCGGGGCGCAGCGCGCCGGCCGTGCCGAGGTTGATCACCTCGGAGGGGAGTTCGCCCTGCGCCAGCACGGTGGCCAGGGCCGCGGTGGCGTTGACCTTCCCTATCCCGGTGAGCAGCACGGGCAGCCGGTCGTCGAGGTGGGCGGCCTCCTCGCGGACCGCGACGACGAGCAGCGGGCGGTCGGGCGAGATCGTTCCAAGCAGTCGCATGGGGCCCATGGTACGGAGCACGGGGGTGCCGGGCCCGGCGGCCGCGCGGCACGGAACCGCGGGGGCCCCGGCGGGCGTCGCAGCGGGCGCCAACCTCTCCGTGGGGCCGGTGCGATCGGCGACAACCGGTGACAATCGGCACAAGCCGTACGGAGGCGTGCGGAAACCGTGCACGACATGCTCAAGATCGGCGCAAGTCAGGTGTGGCCGGAGGGAGTCACGGCCATACTGCTGCCATCGGTCGGGCCCGGGGAGACGGGCCGGCCCCAGGGGAGGATGAGGCGGGTGGCGACACCAGTAGGCAACGGCGCACCGGGCGCCGCGTTCCCGGCACGACCGGGCACGCCGCCGGCCGCACCGGGGACGGCGGCGTTCGGCGCACCAACGGCGACCCCGGGCGCACCGGGCGCACCAGGTGCACCGGGTACCCCGGCATCCCCGGCACCCCGGGGAGCGGCGTTCCCTGGTCCGGCCACGCCGGGACCGGGCGCCGCACCGCCCGCGAAGCGGCCCCGGGGCACCGCGCCGGAGCGCGGGGTGCGCGCCCGGCTGGCCCAGGCCACCCGCACGCCCCCGGGCCGGCTGCGGATGGCCGGGGTGGTGCTCGCGGTGCTGACCGTGGCCTTCGGCGGGCTCACCGCCTGGCAGTTGGAGACCAGGGCGCAGGCCGCCGACCGGGTGGTCTCGTACAGTCAGCCGCTCAGCCGGGACGCCGCCGAGATCCACCGCTCGCTGGCCGACGCCGCCACCACCGCGGCCTCCGGCTTCCTGCTGGCCGGCGCCGAGCCGAAGGACGTCCGGGCCCGCTACGAGCAGGACCTCGCCCAGGCCGCCAAGCTGATCTCCCAGGCCGCCGCCCGGACCACCTCGACCTCCCCGGCCCAGGACTCACTCGCCCGGCTGAACCAGCAACTCCCGGTGTACGCCGGTCTGGTGGAATCCGCGCGGGCCGACAACCGGCAGGGCATCCCGCTCGGCGGCGCCTACCTGCGGTACGCCTCCGAGCAGATGCAGACCGTCCTGCTGCCGGCCGCCGCCGAGCTGAACACCATCGAGAACCACGAGCTGGTGACCGACTACGCCGCGGCCCGGTCCACGCCCTGGGGCGCGTACGGCCTGGCGGTGCTCACCCTGGCCGCGCTGGGCTGGGTGCAGCTGACCCTGTTCCGCCGCACCAACCGGGTGTTCAACGTCGGCCTGCTGGGCGCCACCGCCGCCGTCCTGGCCGGCACGCTCTGGCTCGCCGTGGCCGGGCTGACCACCGGCTCGGCGTTGAAGAAGAGCGACCTCGAAGGGGCCTTCCCGCTGCAGGCCCTCAACTCGGCCCGGGTGGACGTGCTGACGGCGCGCCTGGCGGAGAACCTGAACCTGGTCGCGCGCGGCTCCACCGCCACCTACGCCACCCAGTACGACGACGTCACCAAGCGCCTCGCCGGGACGGCCGGCAAGGGCACCCCGATGCGCGACCGGGCGGGCACGCTCTCCAACGCGCTGATCCTCGCCCCCGCCGCCGCGGACCAGCCGCTGGCCACCGCGGCCCAGCAGTACGACGAGTGGCAGGACCGGTACCGCAAGGCGCGCACCGCCGAGGTCGACAACGCCGATTACCAGGGCGCCCTGAACGCGACGGTGTCCGCCACCGACACCACCACCACCGCCGACGCCGCCTTCAACGCCACCGACCGGGCACTGGCCCAGGCCGCCGACGCCGAGCAGGCCCGCTTCACGGCGTACGCCGACGGCACCGCCGGGGACCTCCGGCTGGCGGCCGGCGCCGCCGCCGTGCTCGGCCTGGCGGCCGCGGTCGCCGCGCTGCGCGGCCTGGGCCGACGACTCGCCGAGTACCGGTAGAGGGGGAACGGACACTCATGCGCACACGGACACTCACGCGCGGCACGACCGTACCGACCAGGAGCGCCGCCGCACTGGCCGTGCTGGCCGCCTGCGCGGCCGTGCTCGGCGGGGGCGGCCCCTCCGGCGCCGCACCGGCCGGGGCCGCCGCCGCGACCACCGCGACCGCGCCGCAGGCCGTCCAGCAGAGCCAGGACCAGTCCGACTCCTGCGACATCTACGCCAGCGTGCCGCCGAGTTCGGTGGACGGCCCGGCGGTGAAGGCCATCAAGGGCAAGCGCAGCCTGGTGATCGGCGTCGACCAGAACAGCTACCGCTGGGGCGCCCGCAACCCGAACACCGGCCAGATCGAGGGCTTCGACATCGACCTGGCCCGGGCGATCGGCACCGCCATCATGGGCGACCCGGACAAGGTCGTGCTCAAGCCGGTGGCCACCGCCGACCGGGTCGACGCGGTGCAGAAGGGCCGGGTCGACCTGATCGTCCGCACGATGACCGTCAACTGCAAGCGGATGGAGCAGGTCGCTTTCTCCAAGCCGTACTTCAGCATCTCCCAGCGGGTGCTGGTGCCGAAGACCTCCCCGGCGAAGAACCTGGACGAGGCGATCGGCGGCAAGAACGTCTGCGTCGCCAAGGGCTCGACGGCCGCCGACGTGATGGACCCGGCCAAGGGCGCCAAGAAGGACGCCCGGGCCCAGCTGACGGTGGTGGAGAACCAGTTGGACTGCCTGGTCCTGATGCAGCTCGGCAAGGTCGACGCCACCATGACCGACGACGGCCTGGCGGCCGGTCAGGCCGCGCAGGACCAGACCGTGCGGATCGTGGACGGCGACGTGCAGCCCGAGGTGATCGGCGTCGCCATGCTCAAGACCAGCCCGGACCTCACCGCGCGGGTCAACCAGGTGCTGGCCGACTACCACGCGAGCGGCGACTGGGGGCGCAGCTACGACCGCTGGTTGAAGCCGTACATGCTCAACGACGCGGAGCGCTACTGGCCGGTCCCGCACTGAGCACCGCACCGGCCGCGGTGCCGGGCGCCGCATCGCGCACGGAGCACCGCTGACGCGGGGCGTTGACGCCGTCTTGACGCCCCGCGCCCGCACCGCCCGAGCGGCCACCGGCTAGGGTTCGGGACGATCACCACGGGGAGACCGGTGGTGGACACGGGGGTTGTCGTGGGATCGCACGTCGCACAGGGCGGGATCGCACGCGAGGAAGGAAGGACACCGCGGTGGCGGCATCGGCTGGCCCGGTACTGAGCCGGGAGGAGGTGGACCGCGCGCTCGCGCGCCTCGGCGCGGAGCGGGACGCGGTCGAGTCGGCGCTGCTCGCCCTCCAGGACCACCCGGGCCTGCGGCTACTGGACGGCGCCGAGCTGTCCGGCCGCACCCTGGAGCGCTGGTCCGTCGCCGGCAAGGGGCTGCCGCTGCTCTGGGCGCTGTTCGACCGCTACTCCGAGGCGCTCGCCTCGGCCCGCGCCGTCCGGGCCCGCAAGGCCAAGCCCGGCGGGCCCGAACTCGCCGAGCTGACCGAGCTGCTGACGGGCGACGCGGTGACCGTCCCGGGCGGCGCCGTGCCGGACGGGCCGCAACTGCTGGGCGCGCCCGCCAAGCTGGTCGAGCGGATCAGCCTGGACGCGCTGATGGCCCGGATGAACTCCTGGTACGCCACCGTGCTGGAGGTGGTCAGCGCGGCCGACGCGGTCTGGTCGGCGCTGCCGGCCCGGATCGACCTGCTGCTGGCCGAACTGCACCGGGTGCACACGCTGGCCGCCTCGCTCGGCGTGCGCCCCGGCAGCCACCCGCTGGGCGACGACCTGACCGGGCTGGAGCGGGACCTCACCGAGCTGCGCACCGAGGTCCGCGAGGACCCGCTGGCCCTGTGGCGCCCGGCCCGGGTGCCCGCCCAGCGCGGCACCGTCCCGGACGGCGAGGCCTTCGCCTCCCCCGCCGGGGTGGTGGACACCGAGCGCTTCGACCGGGCCGGGCGGGCCCTGGACGGCGTCCGGCTGGAGCTGGAGAACCTGCTGCGGCTGCGCGACGACGCCGAGGAGCGCCTCCAGGGCGTCGGCGACCTGCTCCAGCGGGCCGACGCCACCCTGGCCGAGGCCCGCCGGGCCCGCGGCGAGGTGCTGGCGAAGATAGCCTCCAGCGACGTGCCCGCGGTGCCCGGCCCGGCCTCGGCGCTGCGCGAACGGATCGTCACCGCCCTGGACCTGCGCCAGGCCGGGCAGTGGGGCCGGCTGGCGCCGCTGCTGGACGCGCTGGAGGACGCCGCCGCCAAGGAGCTGGCCCGGGCCCGGCACTCGCTCACCGAGGTGACCCAGCCGCTGGCCGTCCGGGCCGAGCTGCGCGGCCGGCTGGACGCCTACAAGGCGATGGCGGCCCGGATGCGGGTCGCCGAGGACCCGGAAGTGATCGAACGGTACGAGAAGGCGCGCTGGCTGCTCTGGAGCGCGCCGTGCGACCTGCGGGCGGCGGCCGCCGCGGTGGCCCGCTTCCAGCAGTCGCTGCGCCCGGCCCAGGCCGAGGCCTCCGACGGCGCACAGGCGCCCGGGCAGCAGGCGCACGGGCAGCACGCCCACGGGCACCAGTCCCACGGGCAGCAGGCACACGGGTCGGCCGGCCAGACGCCGGTCGACGGACAGGTACAGGGGGGCTGAGGTTGATGGGCGAGACGTGCGTGCGGCCGGAGTGCTCCGGCAACGGCACCATCGATGCGGACGGCTACTGCGACGAGTGCGGGCTGACCCCGGTGGGGACCACCACGGTCCCCCCGGCCGCCGCCGGCGCCGCCCCGCCGACCGCCACCGGGCCGACCACCGGGCCGACCACCGGGTCCGCCGCCGGGCCGGGCTCGCCGTGCCCGCGGGACTGCTCGGGCACCATCGACGCGGACGGCTACTGCGACGAGTGCGGGCTGACCCCGCCCGGCGGCGACACCGGCGTCACCCAGCCCTACGTGCCGTCCGCCCGGGTCACCCCGGACTCCGCCCCCGGCGGCTCGATGCGCTCGCTGTCGGCCCGCACCGGCTCCGGCCGGTCGATGTCCGGCCGCTCCCGCTCGCACCGCTCGACCCGCACCGGCAGCAGCCGCTCGGTCTCGGTGCGCTCCACCCGCGGCAGCGTCAGCGCCGGCACCCGCAACCGGCTGGGCGCCGGCCTGGTCACCGTGCCGACCGTGGAGACGGCCGACCCGGCGCAGGCGGTGCTGGAGAACCCCGAGGTGCCGGAGCGCAAGCGGTACTGCTCCAAGTGCGAGACCCCGGTGGGCCGGGAGAAGAACGGCCGGCCGGGCCGCCCGGACGGCTTCTGCACCAAGTGCGGCACGCCGTACTCCTTCACCCCCAAGCTGCGCCGCGGCGACCTGGTCGGCGGCCAGTACGAGGTGCTCGGCTGCCTGGCGCACGGCGGGCTCGGCTGGATCTACCTGGCGGTGGACCGGCGGGTCAACGACAAGTGGGTGGTGCTCAAGGGCCTGCTGGACACCGGGGACGAGGACGCGCTGGCCGCGGCCGTCGCCGAGCGGCGCTTCCTGGCCGAGGTGGACCACCCGAACATCGTCCGGATCATCAACTTCGCCGAGCACCCGGACCTGCGCACCGGCTCCACCGACGGCTACATCGTGATGGAGTTCGTCGGCGGCAAGTCGCTCAAGGACATCGCCAACGACCGCCGCACCCCGGACGGCCGGCGCGAGCCGCTGCCGGTCGAGCAGGCGATCGCGTACGCGCTGGAGGCGCTGCCGGCCCTGGGCTACCTGCACGGCCGGGGCCTGGTCTACTGCGACTTCAAGATCGACAACGTGATCCAGAGCGGCGACACGCTCAAGATCATCGACATGGGCGCGGTCCGCCGCTTCGACGACGACGGCGCGATCTACGGCACCATCGGCTACCAGGCCCCGGAGATCGCCACCGACGGCCCCTCCCCCGCCTCCGACCTCTACACCGTGGCCCGCACCCTCGCGGTGCTCACCTTCGACTTCCAGGGCTACAGCACCACCTACCGCGACTCGCTGCCCGGCCCCGAGGACGTCGAGGTCTTCGCCAGGTACGAGTCCTACTACCGCTTCCTGGTCCGCGCCACCGACCCGGACCCGGCCCGCCGGTTCTCCTCCGCCGAGGAGATGGCCGACCAGCTCACCGGCGTACTGCGGGAGATCCTGGCCCTCCAGGACGACCGGCCCCGGCCCGCGCCGTCCACCCTCTTCGGGCCCGAACTGCGCGTCGTGGACACCGAGTTGGTACTGCCCACCACCCAGCCCGGACAGCTCCGGGTGGCCGGGCTCGACCCGGCCGCCGCCGCCCTCGCGCTGCCCGTCCCCCGGGTCGACCCGGGCGACCCCAACGCCGGCTTCCTCGCCACCCTGCTCGCCACCGACCCCGAGGAGGCGCTCGCCGCCCTCGCCGGCGCCCCCGCCGTCTCGGTCGAGAGCCGGCTGCGCGAACTGCGCGCCCTGCTCGAACTCGGCCGCCACGGCACGGCCGTGCAGGAGCTCGCGAAGCTGGAGCAGGACCACCCGGACGACTGGCGGGTGGTCTGGTACCGCGGCCTGGTCGCCCTGGTCGGCGCCGCCGCGGACCTCGCCGAGGACCCCGCCGGCACCGCCGCCGAGCCCCGCCTGCGGGCGGCCGCCGAGGCCTTCGACGCGGTCTACGACGCCTTCCCGGGCGAGGCCGCCCCCAAGCTCGCCCTCGGCATCTGCGCCGAACTGCTCGGCGACGGCGGCGACGCGGCCGAGTTCTACCGGCTCGTCTGGACCACCGACCAGTCCTACCTCAGCGCCGCCTTCGGCCTGGCCCGGGTCCGCCTCGCCGAGGACGACCGGCCCGGCGCGGTGCGGGCGCTGGAGTCCGTCCCGGCCACCTCCAGCCAGTACACCGCCGCCCGGATCGCCGCCGTCCGCGCCCGACTGCGCGAACGGGCCGCCACCGACCCGCTCGCCGTCGACCTCGCGGCCGGCTCCGACCAGCTGACCGCGCTGCGCCTGGACGACCGCCGCCGCGAGGAGCTCTCGGTCGAGGTGCTCGGCGCGGCCCTCGGCTGGGTCGGCGCCGGCTCGGCCGGCGCCCCGCAGGGCACCGGCCCGGTCGTCCTCGGACGTCCCGCCGTGGAGCGGGAACTGCGCTTCGCCCTGGAACAGTCCTACCGGGTACTCGCCCGGTTGGCCGACCGGGCCGAGACCAGGATCGAGATGGTGGAACGGGCCAACCGGGCCCGCCCCAGGACGTGGGTGTAGCCGATGCCGCAGCAGACCGAGTGCCCGAGCTGTTCCGAGCCGATGGACCTTGACGACGCCTACTGCGGGCGTTGCGGGGCCGGCCGGGACGGCCGGGCGGCCCCGGGCGCGATGCCCGCCAGCTGGGCCGCCGCCCGCGGTGAGGCCGTCCCGCCGCAACGCGGGCCGGTCTGCGTCAACTGCGGGCAGGCACAGGTCACCGAGGACGGTTACTGCGAGGGCTGCGGGAGCGCCCAGCCGCGCCCGCGCGACCACATGGAGAAGGCGCTCGCGGGCGTCGCCGGGGTCAGCGACCGCGGCGTGCGCCACCACCGCAACGAGGACTCCTTCACCGTCGCCGCCACCTCGCTGCCCGGCGGGGAGCCGGTCGTGGTCGCCGTGGTGTGCGACGGCGTCTCCTCCTCCGACCGCCCGGACGAGGCCTCGGAGACCGCCGTCGACGCCGCCTCCGAGTCCCTGCTGACCTCCCTGGAGGCCGGCCGCGACCCGGAGGGGGCGATGCGCACCGCGATCGCGGACGCCGCCAAGGCCGTCGCCGACCTCGCCACCGACGGCGCCGGCCCGACCAGGCCCGACGTCAACGCGCCCGCCTGCACCTACGTCAGCGCCATAGCCGCGGGCGGCCGGGTGACCATCGGCTGGGTGGGCGACACCCGGGCGTACTGGATCCCGGACGACCGGGCCGGCGCCGAACCCTTCCGGCTCACCCAGGACGACTCCTGGGCCGCCCGGATGGTCGAGGCCGGGCTGATGGGCGAGGCCGAGGCCTACGCCGACCCGCGCGCCCACGCGATCACCGGCTGGCTCGGCGCCGACGCCGAGGAGGTCGTGCCGCACACCCTCGAATTCACCCCGCACGTCCCCGGAGTGCTGCTGA
This sequence comes from Kitasatospora sp. NPDC059146, assembly GCF_042786665.1. Lineage (NCBI taxonomy): Bacteria > Bacillati > Actinomycetota > Actinomycetes > Kitasatosporales > Streptomycetaceae > Kitasatospora > Kitasatospora sp. NPDC059146. Next base: position 18,397 of record NZ_JBHZCY010000073.1, read on the forward strand.
TCTGCACCGACGGGCTGTGGAACTACGCCGAGGCGGCCACCGACCTGGCCTACTACGTCCGCCCGGACGCCCGCACCGAACCGCTGCTGGCGGCCCAGACCCTGGTCAAGTTCGCGGTCGCGGCCGGCGGGCACGACAACATCACGGTCGCCGTGCTGCCGATCGAACCGTCCGCCGCCGCGCTGGCGGAGATCGTGGAGACGCCGACCGCGCTGGACCTCAAGATCGTCAGGCCGGCGGCCGCCGCCGGGAACGACGACTACGAGGACTACGAGCCGACCCTGCCGGACCTCCCGGTGATCGGCTCCGCCGCCGCCCCGCTGCCCCCGGCCCCGGCCGTCCCGCCGGCGCCGCCCGTGCCCCCCGTCGCCCCGCCCGTCCCGCCGCAGCCGCCGCACCCGCCGACGGCCTGACCGGTTCCGCGCGACCGGACCGACGGCCCCCGCCCGCCGGCCCGCCCCACCGACCTGATCGCATCCACCCCTCACCCGACGGGAGCCACCGCCCCATGGCAACACTGGCGAAGCCGAACCTGCCCAGGTTCGACGTGGAGATCTTCCAGAACGAGTACCTGGCCGACGGCGCCCGCGAGGTCAACGCCATCGTCACCGTCACCTCCACCGGCGGCGGCACCTCCGGCGGCCGCCCGCTCGGGCTCGCCGACGCCGGCCCGCAGGGCGGCGACGCCAACGCGGCCGTGGTGGTCCTGGTCGACTGCTCGGGCTCGATGGACTACCCCAAGACCAAGATCAACGGCGCCCGCGAGGCCACCGCCGCCGCCATCGACGCCCTGCGCGACGGCACCGCCTTCGCCGTCGTCGCCGGCACCCACGAGGCCCGCGACATCTACCCCGGCGACGGCACCCTGGCCACCGCCTCGGCGGCCACCCGGGAGCAGGCCAAGGAGTCGCTGCGCCGCCTCACCGCGGCCGGCGGCACCGCCATGGGCACCTGGCTGGCCAAGGCCGACAAGCTCTTCCTCACCCGCCGCGACATCGCCATCCGGCACGCCATCCTGCTCACCGACGGCAACAACGAGCACGAGTCCGCCGAGGACCTCGCCCGCACGATCGAGCGGGTCACCGGCCACTTCACCGCCGACTGCCGCGGCGTCGGCACCGACTGGCGGATCGACGAACTGCGCAAGATCTCCTCCGCGCTGCTCGGCACCACCGACATCGTGGCCGAGCCCTCCGGCCTCGCCGAGGACTTCCGCTCGATGATGACCGGCGCGATGGGCAAGCAGGTCGCCGACGTCGCGCTGCGGATCTGGACCCCGGCCAACGCCACCGTCAAGTTCGTCAAGCAGGTCGCCCCCGCCGTCGAGGACCTCAGCGACCGCCGCGCCGAGGCCGGCCCCCGGGCGGGCGACTACCCCACCGGCTCCTGGGGCGACGAGAGCCGCGACTACCACGTCTGCGTCGAGGTCCCGGCCGCCTCGGTCGGCAACGAGATGCTCGCCGCCCGGATCAGCCTGGTGCTGCCCCCGCAGGTCGGCGGCGGCACCCCCGAGGTGCTCAGCCAGGGCCTGGTGAAGGCCGTCTGGACGGACGACCTCGCCTCCTCCACCCGGATCAGCCCCCAGGTCGCCCACTACACCGGGCAGGCCGAGCTGGCCTCCTCCATCCAGGAGGGCCTGGAGGCCCACCGCTCGGGCGACGTCGACACCGCCACCGCCAAGCTCGGCGCCGCCGTCCGGATCGCCCACGCGACCGGCAACGAGGGCACCTTCAAGCTGCTGCAGAAGGTGGTGGACGTGGTGGACCCGAAGGAGGGTACGGTTCGGTTCCGTAAGGACGTGAGCGAGGCCGACTCGATGACCCTTGAGACCCGGTCGACCAAGACGGTACGTGTGAAGAAGTGACCGCGAAGTGACCGCTGTAGACGTGATCGGGCCGGCCGCCCGGCGCGACGCCGCACCGCACCGGCCCGAAACGAGGGGGACCTGATGCCGATCTGCCCGAGGGGCCACGAGTCGCAGGCCGAGGACTGGTGCGACTTCTGCGGCTTCCCGATGACCCCGCCGGCCCCGGCGCCCGGCGCCCACGGGGGCTACCCCGGCGCGCCCGCCGGACACCCGCAGCACGGCGGTGCGGCCTTCGGCACGCCGCCGCCGCCCCCGCCGGGGGCCGTCCCGCCGCCCCCGCCCGGGGCGTTCCCACCGCCCGGCGGCTACCCGCCGCCCGGTGCCTTCCCGCCGCCGGCCGGCCCCGGACTCACCGAGGGCCTGGCCGTCTGCCCGATCTGCCGCAGCCCGCAGACCGGGCGGTTCTGCGAGGAGTGCGGCTACGACTACGAGCTGTCCGCGCCCTCCGGCCGCCAGGCGCCGGCCGGCGGCGCGCCCTCGCCGGGCCCGGCCCAGCCCCCGCCGCTGAACATCCCGGCGGCCTACGGCGGAGCCCCGGCCCCGCAGCAGCACCAGCCGCACCAGCCCCACCAGCAGCAGGCCGCGGAGTACCAGCCGCAGGCCCCGCAGCCCCACCAGCCGCAGCAGCACCAGGCCCCGCAGCAGCACCAGCCGCAGGCCCCGGAGTACCAGCCGCAGCCGGAGTACCCCCACACCTACGGCTACCCGCCGCCGGAGGGCGCCTTCCCGGAGGCCCCGGTCCGCGAGGACTCCGGCCCGGTGTACGCCCAGCCCGCCGGCCCCGGCCCGAACACCCGCGGCGGCGACTTCGGCACGTCCTTCCACCTGGCCCCGCCGCAGGCCCCGCCGCAGGCCCAGCCGGGCGCCCAGCCGGAGCCCGCCCCGGCCGGGCCGGTGCGCAGCAACTGGATCGCGGTGGTCTCGGCCGACCGCGACTACTTCACCGACATGATGGCCCGCAGCGGCCCCGAGGCGGCCGGCCTGTTCTTCCCGCCGTACTGCCCCGAGCGCCGCATCCCGCTGACCGGCCGCGGCCAGCTGCGGATCGGCCGGCGCAGCCAGCACCGGGGCACCGTCCCGGAGATCGACCTGTCGGTGCCGCCGGAGGACCCGGGCGCCTCGCACCAGCACGCGCTGCTCGCCGAACAGGCGGACGGCAGCTGGGTGCTGGTGGACCAGGGATCGACCAACGGAACCACCGTGAACGGGGGCGAGGAACCGATCTCCCCGAACACCGCCATCCCCCTGGGCGACGGCGACCGGATCCACGTCGGCGCCTGGACGACGATCACGGTGCACCGCGCCTGACCTGCGCTTTGAGCATTCGTCAGGGGTAACTCCGGCCGGGCCGGGCGGAATTCGCTTTTCCGCCCGGCCCGGCTTTTCCGGTGCCTCCCTCAGGGAATCCACAAGTTCCCGTCCCCGGTGTGCACAAGACGCCCCATGAGCCCTATTCTCTGGCTTCATGACTGCTGCTATATCCGCTGACGGCATCCGCCAGCGGTACGGGGATGTGCAGGCCGTCGACGGGGTGTCGCTCACCGTCGAGGCCGGCGAGTTCTACGGGATCCTCGGTCCCAACGGGGCCGGGAAGACCACCACCATGGAGATCCTGGAAGGGGTCCGCAAGCCCGACGAGGGCCGGGTCGAGCTGCTGGGGATGGCCCCCTGGCCGCGCAACCCGAAGCTGCTGCCGCGCATCGGCGTGCAGTTCCAGGCCTCCGCCTTCTTCCGGAAGCTGACCGCCCGGGAGACGATCCGCACCTTCGCGTCGTTCTACGGGGTCGGCCCCAAGCGGGCCGACGCGATGCTGGAGCGGGTCGGGCTCTCGGACAAGGCCGAGACCCTCACCGACCAGATGTCCGGCGGCCAGGCCCAGCGCCTGTCGATCGCCTGCGCCCTGGCCCACGACCCGGAGCTCGTCTTCCTGGACGAGCCCACCACCGGCCTCGACCCGCAGGCCCGCCGCAACCTCTGGGACCTGCTGCGGGACATCAACGCCGAGGGCCGCACCGTCGTCCTGACCACCCACTACCTGGACGAGGCCGAGGTGCTCTGCGACCGGGTCTCGATCATGGACCACGGCAAGATCCTGCACACCGGTGCCCCGGCGGCGCTGATCCGCGAGATCGACGACACCGTCCGGATCAGCGTGGCCTCCGGCCAGCTGCCGGTCGAGCGGGCCCGCGAGCTGCTGGCCGCGGCCGGCGCCGACGTCGCCACCCTGGAGGACGACACCGTCTCGCTCTCCGTCTCCACCCGCCTTCCGGCCCCGGTGCTCAGCGTCCTCGCCGAGCAGAACGCGCTGCGCGGCCTCGAAGTGCGCGGCGCCACCCTGGAGGACGTCTTCCTCCAGCTGACCGGACGGGAGTTCCGCGCATGACCAGCACCTCCACCGAGCCGAAGGTCCCCGCCCAGCGCGGCGGCTCGGCCGGCTCCGCCGACGGGCGGGAGCGGGTCAGCGCGTTCTGGAGCCTGTCCCGCGCGATGCTGCTCGGGATGAAGCGCGACCGCACCGCGACCTTCTTCGTCCTGCTGTTCCCGCTGGTCTTCCTGGTCTTCTTCGGCTCCGTCACCAAGGGCTCCGCCAGCCCGCACGCCAAGGTCGCCCAGGTCGGCGCGGTCAAGCTGTTCGACTCGATCCAGGGCGACGAACGGGTCGGCCTGGACAAGGTCCTCACCATCACCAGGACCGACGACGAGGCCGGCACCCTGGAGAAGGTCCGCAAGGGCGACTTCGACGCGATGATCAGCCAGGGCCCGGACGGCAAGGTGGAGCTGCGCTACACCGCCGCCGACCAGGTCAAGGCCGGCGCGGTCCAGGGCATCCTCAACTCGGTCGTCCAGAGCGCCAACCAGGCCGCCACCCACCAGCCGGCCGCCTACGTGCTGGACTCCCAGCAGGTCGAGGACCAGTCGCTCAAGCCGATCCAGTTCCTCACCCCCGGCCTGCTCGGCTGGGCCGTCGCCACCGGCGCGGTCTTCGGCGCCGCGCTGACCCTGGTCAACTGGCGCAAGTCCAAGGTGCTGCGGCGCCTGCGACTGGCCCCGATCAGCGCCGGTGCGGTGGTCAGCTCCCGGATCGCGGTCTCGCTGGTGACCGCCTTCCTGCAGACCACCGTCTTCCTGGTCGTCGCGACGAGCTTCTTCGGGCTCAAGCTCACCGGCAACTGGTGGCTGATCCTGCCGCTGGTGGCCTGCGCGACGCTCGCCTTCATGTCGATCGGTCTGCTGGCCGGCTCGGTCGCCAAGACCGAGGAGGCCGCGAACGGCATCTCGCAGCTCATCGTGCTGCCGATGTCCTTCCTGTCCGGCTCGTTCTTCCCGCTGGACGGCGCCCCGGACTGGTTGAAGACCGTCTCCCAGGTCATGCCGCTCAAGCACCTGGTGTCGGCCGCCCAGTCGGTGCTGACCCGCGGCGGCGGCGCCATGGACGCCCTGCCCGCCATGGGCGGACTGCTGCTCTTCGCGGCCGTGTTCACCGGCATCGCCTGGAAGCTGTTCAAGTGGGAGGACGCGTAGCCGTCCGCGCACTGCCCTGACCACTCAGGCCCGACGGGGTCGTACGTCTTTCGTCCCGGTGTACGGCCCCGTCGGCGTCTGCGACCATGGTCGGGTGACAGAGATCGGACGAGGCACGTTCAGCGAGGAGACCTTCTTCGAGCAGGTCGGCGGTGAGGACACCTTCCGGCGCCTGACCCGCCGCTTCTACGAGGGCATCGCCGAGGACGAGTTGCTGCGGCCGATGTACCCCGAGGAGGACCTCGGACCGGCCGAGGAGCGGATGGCGCTGTTCCTGATGCAGTACTGGGGCGGCCCGCGCACCTACAGCGACCGGCGCGGCCACCCGCGGCTGCGGATGCGGCACGCGCCGTTCAAGGTCGACAAGGCCGCCCACGACGCCTGGCTCACCCACATGCGGGCCGCCGTGGCGAGCCTGGAACTGCCCGCCGAGCACGAGCGGCAGCTGCTGGACTACCTGGTCTACGCCGCCGCCTCGATGATCAACACCCCGGGCTGAGCGTAGGCCTGCCGCTACCGCAGCAGGATCAGCGCAGCAGGATCAGCGCAGCGGGCTGAGGCCCAGTCCCGCGCCCGGCGCGGCCGCGGTCCGCACCACCACCGAGCCCACCGGGGAGCTCAACCGCAGCCAGCCGCCCGCCCGGTGCACCGAGAGCGGCGCCTCGGGGCTCAGGAAACCGATCCGGTACGAGGCGTGCACGGCGCGCAGCGGCAGCTCCGGCAGCACCGAGACCGGGCGGGACCACACCTCGTCCGCCAGCCGGTCCAGCACCGCGCGGGTGCGGTGGTGGGCCGGGACGGCCTCACTGCGCTCGCGGAACTCCCCCACCGCCGCCATCAGTTCGCGGCACACCTCGGCCGCCGGCGGGGTCCCGACCGGCCGCCAGCCGACCCGCGGCGGCAGCAGCCCGGCCCAGGCCGGGCCGGTCACCGGCGCGGGCAGCGCGACGGCGCCGGAGTCGGCGTCCACGCCGTCCAGCAGCTGGCCCGCGGAGACGGTCAGGTCCACCGGCTCGTCCAGGCGGTCCAGCCGGGCGGTGCGGATCGCCAGCACGCCGGACTCGCCCAGCGGCAGCCGTCCGAAGACCGCCAGCACGCCGTCCGCCGCGGCCGGGTCGACCGCCTGCAGCCGCACGGCCGCCGCCTTGTCGAAGCGCAGCAGGCGCAGCAGGAAGGCGGAGAGGTCGGCGGCCTCACCGGTGTCGGTCAGGGCGAGGCGGGCGGTGACGGTCAACGCGGCTCAGCTCGAATCGGTTCGGGGGTCCAGGGACTTTCAGACTGCCGCGCCGACCGGGGCCTCGTCCATGAACCGGGAGAGGAACTCCCGCTCCACCGGCGAGATCCGGCGCGGCCGGCCCGCGGCCAGGTCGTAGGGCACCACCACGGTGGAGGCCCGGACGTACACCGTCTCGGAGCCGTCCTCGTGGACGTCCTTGATGTCGTAGGAGACGGTCAGCGAGGCGCTGCCGATGTGCGTCACCCGGGTCTCCACGGTGACCGGCTCCGGCCGGTGCACCAGCGGGCGCTTGTAGTCGATCTCGTGGCGGGCCACCACCGAGCCGCCCGCGAACTCCCCGGCGCCGGCCTCGGCGGCCTGGGTGAACATGAAGTCGATCCGGGCCTCCTCCAGGTAGCGCAGGAAGACCACGTTGTTGACGTGCCCGAAGGCGTCCATGTCGGACCAGCGCAGCGGGCAGGCGTAGATGTGGCGAGCCACGGGTGTTCTCCTCGGTGTCCGGTCGCCCGCCGCCGAACCTCGGTGACGGGCCGCGGCCCGGCAGGCCGCCCCCGGGGGGCAGTCTGCCGGGCCGTTGTGACAGCTGGGTGTCAGCCTCGGGTCAGCTTCTTGTACGTGGCCCGGTGCGGACGGGCGGCGTCGGCGCCCAGTCGCTCGATCTTGTTCTTCTCGTACGACTCGAAGTTGCCCTCGAACCAGAACCACTTGCTCTCGCCCTCGTAGGCGAGGATGTGGGTGGCCACTCGGTCCAGGAACCAGCGGTCGTGGGAGATGACCACGGCGCAGCCGGGGAACTCCAGCAGGGCGTTCTCCAGCGAGGAGAGCGTCTCGACGTCGAGGTCGTTGGTGGGCTCGTCGAGGAGCAGCAGGTTGCCGCCCTGCTTGAGGGTGAGCGCCAGGTTCAGGCGGTTGCGCTCACCGCCGGAGAGCACGCCGGCCGGCTTCTGCTGGTCCGGGCCCTTGAAGCCGAAGGCCGACACGTAGGCGCGGGACGGCATCTCGACCTGGCCGACGTTGATCCAGTCCAGACCGTCGGAGACGACCTCCCAGAGGGTCTTCTTCGGGTCGATGTTGGCGCGGCTCTGGTCGACGTAGCTGATCTTGACGGTCTCGCCGACCTTGACCTTGCCGGAGTCCGGGGTCTCCAGGTCCTGGAGCATCTTGAACAGCGTCGTCTTGCCGGCGCCGTTCGGGCCGATGATGCCGACGATGCCGTTGCGCGGCAGGGTGAAGCTGAGGTCGTCGATCAGGACCTTCTCGCCGAAGGCCTTGTTGAGGTTCTCGACCTCGATGACGACGCTGCCCAGGCGCGGGCCCGGCGGGATCTGGATCTCCTCGAAGTCCAGCTTCCGCATCTTGTCGGCCTCGGCCGCCATCTCCTCGTAACGGGCGAGGCGGGCCTTGGACTTGGCCTGGCGGCCCTTGGCGTTGGAGCGGACCCACTCCAGCTCTTCCTTGAGGCGCTTGGCGCGCTTGGCGTCCTTCTGCCCCTCGACCTTGAGACGGGACTGCTTGGTCTCCAGGTAGGTGGAGTAGTTGCCCTCGTACGGGTAGGCGCGGCCGCGGTCGAGCTCCAGGATCCACTCGGCCACGTGGTCGAGGAAGTACCGGTCGTGGGTGACGGCCACGACGGTGCCCTTGTACTTGGCCAGGTGCTGCTCCAGCCAGTTCACCGACTCGGCGTCGAGGTGGTTGGTGGGCTCGTCGAGCAGCAGCAGGTCGGGGGCCTCCAGCAGCAGCTTGCAGAGCGCCACGCGGCGCTTCTCGCCACCGGAGAGCTTGGTGACGGCCCAGTCGCCGGGCGGGCAGCCCAGGGCGTCCATGGCCTGCTCCAGCTGGGCGTCCAGGTCCCAGGCCTCGGCGTGGTCCAGCTCCTCCTGGAGCTTGCCCATCTCCTCGAGCAGGGCGTCCGAGTAGTCGGTCGCCATCAGCTCGGCGATCTCGTTGAAGCGGTCGAGCTTGCCCTTGATCTCCTTGACGCCGTCCTGGACGTTCTCCAGGACCGTCTTGGTCTCGTCGAGCGGGGGCTCCTGGAGGAGCATGCCGACGGTGAAGCCGGGCGAGAGGAAGGCGTCGCCGTTGGAGGGGTGCTCCAGGCCGGCCATCATCTTCAGCACGGTGGACTTACCGGCACCGTTGGGGCCCACGACGCCGATCTTCGCCCCGGGGAGGAAGCTGAGCGTCACGTCGTCAAGGATGACCTTGTCTCCGTGCGCCTTGCGCACCTTGCGCATCGTGTAGATGTATTCCGCCACGTGAGATCGCTCCGGCGTCGTCGGGAGTATTCGTCTTGCAGCGTTCCATTGTGCCGCACCCGGCCGGGAGCCCCGAACCGCCGGGGTGACCCCACCGGGGTATCCGCGCCGGGATGTTCGCCCCGGGGGTGTCCGCGCCCGGGGCGCGCGCACCGGGCCCGGGCCGGGAAACGCGACGGCCCGGCTCCCCGCAGCTGGTGCGGGGAGCCGGGCCGGGCTCCGCTCGTTCGGGGCCCCGGGAGGTCAGCGCCTCCCGGAGCACCGCTCAGGCGGTTCGGACCGTTTCAGACGGTTCAGGCGGTTCAGGCGGTGGTGCGACCGTGACGGCCACGGCGGCGCAGGACGAAGACCGCGGCGCCACCGGCCACGACCAGGCCACCGGCGACGGCGGCGAGGATCGGGGTGGAGTCATTGGCACCGGTCTGGGCCAGGCCACCGGTGCCCGGGGCGGCGCTGGTGGTCGACGGGGCCGGGTGGGCGGCACCGGAGCTCGGGGTGCCCGAGGGGGTGCCCGAGGGGGTGGCGGTGGTGGTGCCGCCGCCGGTCGGGGTGGTCGGGGCACCGGTCGGGGTCACGCCGGTCTTGCAGTCGAGGACCCCGGTGAACTTCTTGGAGTAGCCGTTCGGGCCGGTGACGGTGATGTCGTACTTGGTCTTCTCGGCGACCTTGACCAGCACGGTCTCGGTCTTGCCGGGCTGCACGGTGACCTTCTGGCCCGGCTGCACGGTCACCTCGGCCGGCTGGTCGCCGGTGTTGGTGACGGAGACGCGCACGCCGCCGTTGGCGCACTCCTCCTTGGCGGAGCTGTCGACGATCGCGCCCTGGCCCTGCTTCCAGGTGGCCTGGCCCGCGGCCGCGACGCTGAGCTTCTTGGAGCCGGCCAGGATCATGGTCTGGCTGTGGTTGCCCTGGTCGTCCAGGCCGCTCATGAAGACCCGGCCGCTGAGGACGGTGGTGTCGGCGGTGGCCTTGAGCACGGCCTTGCCGTCCGGGGTGCCGCCGGGGACGTCCAGGAACAGCTGGGTGTCCTTGGCGACCGGGCCGGCCAGCGTGCCGTTGACCGGCTTGCCGTCCTTGTCCAGCACCTTGATCTTGTCGGCGGCGTCGCCGGAGACGGCGAGCTTGACCTCGTTGGCGCTGGTGTTCAGCACGAACGGGCCGAGCTTGGCGCCGGACTTGCCGGAGACGGAGTCCGGGGTGAGGGTCAGCGAGGGCTTCGGCTCGGCCGCGACGCCCTTGTTGGCGTCACCCGTCAGGTAGTCGCGCAGCTTCTTGGCGTGCTCGTTGCGCGGGGTCGCGGTCTTGTTGTCCGAGAACTTCCAGATCGCGGACTGGGTGCCCGCGGCGGCGTCCTTCTCCGAGAGCTCGGTGTCGCCGATCGCCTTGCGCAGGGCGTCGATCGGCACCTGCGGGTACGAGTTCTCCAGGATCCAGCGGATCTTGGGGGCGTTCGCGTTGCCGTTGAGGGAGCTCGCGGACCAGTCGGCCTCGTGGTACTTGGCCTTGCTGTCCAGGTACACCGGGTTGTCGAAGTCGATGCAGTAGGTCTGCAGCAGCTCGCCGGAGGCCGTCTTGAGGGTGAACAGGCCCGCGTCGACGCTGTCCTTGCCCTGGACGTCGACCCGCTCGCCGAACATGTCCGGCTGGACGATCGCGGTCACGCCCGACGCGGGGGCGTCAGCCGCGACCGCCGCACCGGCCGCGAACAGTCCTCCGCCCAGCCCGATGCTGGTCGTGAGCATGACAGTGGTTATGCGGGACAGACTCCGCCCCTGCCGCTTGAACATCTGGGATCCCTCCGGAGCGGGCTTGCACCGAGTGGGCAGCCCGCCGACTTGCCGTGCCGCGCGTGCCCCCTGTGGCACTGCTGCGGGTGTGAACCAAGTGAATCCTATTGAGCCCCGGAGGCCCCGAAACCCCCATGCGAAATCAGGACGATTCCGTATCTGGATCGTTATCAACCCTCTCAGGTTCCACACAAGCTGACGTACCGACAGAATCTTTGCGCGACTTTCCGTTATCCGGACGAGATTGCGCGTGCGGGCGCAACGACGTTCTCGATCAACATATTTGTCGACAGGGAAGGTCACCGACCGGTCAGCCCAGCAGCGCCCGGTCTTCACCTCCCCGCTCCCCCTCGGACACCTCGCCCTGCTGCCCCGTCACCGCCCGCGCACCCGGCGGCGGCTCCGGCCGAGCGGGCACTGAGGCCAGCGCCGAAGCCCGGCGCGACTCCAGTGCGTCGACGATCCACCCCGGCACCGGCTCGCCCGCGGGCTTCGCGCCGGGCGGTTCCGCCGCGCCCGTTGGCTGCCCGCGCACACCCGCCGCCCAACGGAACGCCGTGGTACCCCGGGTGAGGTCGTGTCCGATCGACCGGGCGTCGATCTCGACCCGACTGTGCTTCACCTCCCCTTCCGTCCACTCCCGCACCCGCAGCCGACCCGTCACCAGCACCGGCTCGCCCTTGGCCAGCGAGCCGATCAGGTTCACCGCGAGCGCCCGCCAGGCCGTCACCCTCAGCCACTGCGTCCCACCGTCCGCCCAGCAGGCGCGCTCGCGGTCGTACCGCCGCTCGGTGCAGCCGAGGAGGAAGTCCGCCATCGGCACCCCGCCGGCGGTTTCCCCGTAGCGCACCTCGGTCGCGACATTGCCGATCACCGTCACCTGAACCTCGTTCACAGCGCACTCCCCGTTCTCGCCGACGCACCGTACGGAATCGAGCGGTGCGAGTTCAGAGTGCGTCCCGGAAGAAATCACGACCACCCGGTTCCGAAATCCTGTGGACAACTAGTAGGCCGATCGGCAGGGTGAAAAACGGCCGTCACTCACAGGGGTGAATTTCGGCCTTCGCACACCGCTCGGGTACCATCTCTTCGCGGTCATGACAACAAACGGCCAGATCGCGGCCACCCCCGCAGCGCGGCGGAACACCCGGGCCGGGCCGTCCGCGCACGTCATCACGCCGGAGCGCGCCGAATAGGACCCCCCACCCGCACCGGCGGCGGGACATTCTCCGTGTCGAATCCATAACGGGTGGGGAGGCAGCCCCGTAACGACTGCACAACGTCCGGCCCGGAACTGTCCCAGACCGCTGCACACACGGTCTCCACCTGCGATTATCGGACCGCTCCACCGAACCGACACACCAACGACGGTGTCGTCACACCCGGCCGAGGAACTGGACACCCTTATCCTGTCCCCGACAGGGCGAGGGCCCACCAACCCCCACCCCCACCCTCAGGTACGGGGCCGGACAACGTGCGCGCCCAGCGCTCGTCGCCCGATCCCGGCCACGGTCACGCCCGCCAGGGCGCCGTCCGTCCCGCCCCCATAGCTCAGCGGATAGAGCACCCGCCTTCTAAGCGGTAGGTCGCAGGTTCGAATCCTGCTGGGGGCGCCACCCTGCGAATTTCCGCAGGCCATCGCGCCCGTGAGTACTTTCCGTGGCGGTTTATCACCTCCGGGTAATCCAGCACCCACCGCGCATAACCCGTGACAATGCGTGTCATGACCGCCGCGAAAGCCGGTCGGGCGGAAAACCGGAATTCCGGGCGAATCCCCCACCCTTGAACGAAACAGCCGCCCGAACGACCGACCGGCGAAATCCGACAAAAGCCGGACAGAGGCGCCCGGGACGCCTCACCCCGGGGCCGGAACCCGGCTCGCGACCGAACTGCGGCCGAGCCGCGGCGGGCCCGCGGTCGAACTCTCGCCACCCAGGAGGGGACTAACCGACCAGCCCCGTCAGATAGGCGTCGAGCAGCGCGATCTGCCGCTGCGCCGGGAACTCCGCCGGGGCGAACAGCGACTGCACCACCAGCCCCAGCACGAAGGCCTGCGCGCCCGCCGCGAGCCCGGCGGGATCGGCGCCGGCCGGGAGCTCGCCGAGCCGCTGGGCGTCCACCACGTGCCCCGTGAGCGCCACCCGTGACCGGGCGTAGCGCCCCGCGTGCGCGGCCGCCAGTTCCGGGTCCGCCAGGGCGACGTCCCAGGAGCTGACCCAGATCCGGTTGCCGGACTCGGTGGCCTCGTCCAGCGGCAGCACGTCGAGCAGTGCGGCCCGCAGGCGGGCCAGCCCCTCGGGCGGCGGCGGGGTGCCGTCGGCGGGCGCCAGCCGGCGGGGCCGGGCGGCGGAGCGGCGGTCGAGCTCCTCCAGGGCGTGGCTCAGCAGTGCCCGCTTGTTCGGGAAGTAGTGCGTCAACAGTCCGGTGGAGGCACCCAGTTCCGCCGCCACAGCGCGCAGCGTCAGCCCCTCGAAGCCCTTGGCGGAGAGCACCCGCCACACCCCCTCGGAGACTTCCGAACGGCGGGCGTCATGGTCTCCACGGGCTGGCGTCATGGGGGCTATCGTACATACCAAACGTTTGTTATGAATGATCCGAACGGCCCACCCCACTCCCTTCTCCACTCGCGCCCCACCCCCTCCCCCACTCCCGCCGCGCGCACCCCGTCGCACCACCCCGAGAGGCCCGCCCGTGTATTCCGTCCCGCTCGCCGAGAACGCCGAACTGCGCCCGCTGGAACCCTGGCAGGCCCCCGAGTTCCTGGCCCACATCGACCGCGCCCGCGCCCACACCGACCCGTGGATCCCGTGGGCCACCCGCACTACCGACCTGGACTCGGCCCGCGCCACCCTGCAGCGCTACGCCGACGGCCAGGCCGCCGACTCCAGCCGGATCTACGGCATCTGGCGCGACGGCACGCTGGTCGGCGGCGTGATGTTCGTGCACTTCGACACCCGGAGCGGCAACTGCGAGATCGGCGCCTGGACCGAGCCGGCCGGCGAGGGCGGCGGACTGATCACCGCCGCCGTCCGCCGGCTGCTCGACTACGCCTTCACCACCCGCGGCCTGCACCGCGCCGAGTGGTGGTGCTCGGCCGCCAACGCCCGCAGCCGGGCGGTGGCCCAGCGGGTCGGGATGCAGCGGGAGGGCGTGCTGCGGGAGTGGTTCCTGCACAACGGCGTCCGCCACGACAAGGAGATCTGGGCGGTCCTGGCCTCGGAGCACACCGCCACCGGGGCCTGACGGCCCGCCGACCCCTCCTCGGCGTACTCCTCGGCGTACTCCTCGGCGTACTCCTCGGCGCCGGCACGGGAAAGCGGAGCGGGGCCCGGTGGACACCCCCGTGGGTCCACCGAGCCCCGCTCCGCCGTCCTCCCCCGCCCGGCTCCGCCAGGCCCCGGCGGCCCTGCTCAGGCCGCCAGCACCGGCCCCTCGGCCGCCGCGGGAGTCTCCGCGGCCCCAGCGGCCCCAGCGGCCCCAGCGGCCCCTGCGGCCTCCACCGCCGCCGGCTCCGCCGTGCGCAGCCGCAGCGCCAGCAGCAGCACCAGGACCATCACCCCGCCCGCCGACAGGAAGACCACGTCCACGGCGTCCGTGAAGCTCCGCAGCGCGTGCCCCCGGGCCGCGCCGGTCATCGTGCGCACCGCGGAGAGGGAGCGCCCGGGCTCGGCGGCCTCGAACACCCGGGTCAGCACCGTGCCGAAGAGCGCCGCGCCGAGCGCGTTGCCGAGGGTCTGGAAGAACCGGACGCCGGTGGTGGCGACGCCGAGCTGCTCGCGCGGGGCGGTGTCCTGCACCATGGTGATCAGCTGCCCGATCAGCTGCCCGAACCCGGCTCCCAGCAGGGCGAGTTCGGTGCCCACCGCCCACAGCGGGGTGTCCGGGCCGCTGAGCCCGAGCAGGGCCAGGGCGAGCACCGAGACGCCCGAGCCGACGATCAGGAAGGTGCGCGGCTGGTGGCCGCGGGCGATCAGCCGGGTGGCGAGCAGGCCGACGCCGGTCATCCCGGCGGCCATCGGCATCAGGTAGAGGCTGGCCGTGGTCGGGGCGATCCCCCGGGCGATCTGCAGGTAGATCATCACGTAGACGATCGCGCCCATCATGCCCATCCCGACCAGGCCCTGGACCGCGAAGCCGATCCGCACCACCGGGATCCGGAACAGCGAGAGCGGGAGCACCGGCTCGGCGGCGGTGGCCTGGCGCCACAGGAAGAGGCCGAGCGAGGCGAGGGTGGCGGCGGAGAGCCCGAGGATCACCGGGGACGTCCAGGCGTAGTCCTTGCCGCCCCACTCGGTGACCAGCAGCAGCCCGGTGGCGAAGGCGGCGGCCAGGGTGGCGCCGAGGAAGTCCAGGCCGCGCCGGCCGAGGTCGCGCGGCAGCTTGATCACCAGGGCGACGCCGACCAGCACGAGCAGGCCGAGCGGCACGTTGAAGTAGAAGATCCAGCGCCACCCGAGGTGGTCGGTGAACAGCGCCCCGACCAGCGGGCCGACCGCCATGCCGAGCCCGGCGACGATGCCGCCCATCGCGCCGCCCTTGCCGCCCCTGCGCTCCTGCGGGTCCTGGAGCTGGGCCATCACCACCATGGTCACGCTCATCAGCCCGCCGCCGCCGATGCCCTGGACGGCCCGGAAGGCGATCAGCTCGCTCATCGACTGCGCGGCGCCGCAGAGCACCGAGCCGAACAGGAAGGTGCCGACCGCGCCGAGCAGCACCCGCTTGGCGCCGTACACGTCGCAGAGCCTGCCGTAGAGCGGGAGCAGCGCGGTGGCCGCCAGCGAGAAGGCGCTGACCAGCCAGGGCAGCCGGTCGACGCCGTGGACCGGGTCGAGGTCGCGGACGATCGGCACGGTGGCCGCCGAGACGATGTTGGCGTCGAGCACGGCCAGCACGATCGTCACCAGGCAGAGCAGCATGCCGAGTTGGCGCTGGGCGGTGGTCATCAGGGTGGATCCGGCCCGGCCGGGTGCGGGCGGGGCAGCGGGTGTGTGCGGGGCAGCGGGTGCCATCGGGAAGTCCCCCCGGGGTGTGTGGAGTCGGCCCCGACCGGTGCGGTCCGGCGGGCTCGGCACCACCATGGCAGGAGTTTTGGACTGGGTCAATTCTTCATCCAGACCAATCTTTCATCCCGACACATCTTTCTGCTCGGTCTAGCTTTGATCCTGGTACAGTCTTCGCATGGCGACCCACCACGGCTTGGACCTCGGCCCCGACCGCGACCTCGACGCCCTCCCGCTGCGCGAGCGCAAGAAGATCCAGACCGGCGTCCGGATCTTCCGCGCGGCCATCGGCCTCTTCATCGAACGGGGCTTCGACCAGGTCTCGGTGGCCGAGATCGCGGCCGCCGCCGAGGTCTCCAAGATGACCGTGTTCAACTACTTCCCGACCAAGGAGGACCTGGTCCTCGGGCCGATGGAGCAGCACCTCGACGAGCCCGCCCGGGTGGTGCGCGACCGCGCCCCGGGCACCTCGGCGGTGACGGCGCTGCGCGAGCACTTCCTCGCCGCCCTGGAGCGCCGGGACCCGGCCACCGGCCTGAGCGACGACCCGGTGGTGCTGGACGTGATCCGGCTGATCCACGCCACCCCGGCGCTGGCCCTGCGCGCCACCGCGGCCTTCGACCGGCGCGCCCAGAGGCTGCTCGCCGACGAGCTGCGCGACCAGGACCCGGCCCACGACGAGCTGACCGCCCGGGTCGCCGCCGCCCAGCTGCTCGCCGTCCGGCTCACCCTGATCACCGGCAACCACCTGCGGATGCTGGCCGGCGAGCGCGCCGCGGACGCCCTGCCCGGCGCCCTCGACGAGGCCCGGCGCGCCTTCGCCACGGTCGAGCACGGCCTCGGCACGTACTGCGCCGGACCGGCCCGGGGGAGCGCGGACCCGGCCTGAGAGAGTGGGCGCACCACGACCGACGCCGGAGGTGCGCATGGACCAGCCGCTGCTCACGCGGGACCGCTCCGCCCTGCCCGCCCGGGCCGAGGGCCTGAACGCGTACGTCGGCGAGGACGGCGTCGCCGTCCTGGAGTTCGCCCGCCCGCACCGCCGCAACGCGGTGACCCTGGCGATCTGGCGGGCGCTGCCCGAGGTGCTGGACCGGCTCGCCGAGCGGCCGGGCGTCCGGGCCCTGCTGCTGACCGGCGCCGGGAACACCTTCAGCGCCGGCGCGGACATCACCGAACTCGCCGAGGTGTACGGCGATCCGCGGCGCGCGGACGCCTACCACGCGGTCAACGTGGCCGCCGAGGAGGCGCTCGCGGCCTTCCCGCACCCGACCCTCGCCGTGGTGCACGGCGCCTGTGTGGGCGGCGGCTGCCAACTGGCCGTCGCCTGCGACCTGCGCTTCGTCGCCGAGGACGCCCGGCTGGGGATCACCCCGGCCAAGCTCGGCGTGGTCTACCCGGCGGTGCCGACCCTGCGGCTGGCCCGGCTGGTGGGGCCGGCCCGGGCCAAGTACCTGCTGTTCTCCGGCGAGTTGGTGCGCGGCCGGGACGCACTGCCGCTGGGCCTCGCCGAGCGGGTCCTGCCGGACGCCGAACTGGACGCCGCGGCACTGGAGTTCGCCCGGCTGCTGACCACCCGCTCGACCCAGACGATCGGCGCGGTGAAGGCCGCGCTGGCCGTCCCGGCGGAGCGGGCGGCCGAGGCGCTGGAGCCCTGGGAGCGGCGCTCGCGGAAGGCCCCGGACGTGCACGAGGGGCTGGCCGCGTTCCTGGCGGGCCGCCCGGCGCGGTTCTGAGCAACGGCCCCGCGGGCCCTCCGGACGGACGGCGGCACCGCCGGCTCACGTACGATCGTGCGACCGGCGCCGAGCCGCCGACCGCCCTTCCCCACCCGGAGCACGCACCCCGATGACCACCGAGGCCACGGCCGCCCCCACCAGCCGGACGACCTGGGCCCGCCGGGTCACCGACGGCGTCGAGCCGAAGAACGTGATCATCGCGGTCTGCCTGCTGATCGGCGGCCTGCGCTACGGCTGGTCCGGTCTCGGCTGGGCCGCCTTCGCCGCACTGTTCGCGGCCGTCATCCCGACCCTGTTCATCCAGCGCGGCATCCGCAAGGGCACCCTGGAGGACCGCCACGTCGGCCACCGGCAGCGCCGGCTGACCGTCATCCCGTTCATCATGGGCTCGGTCGCCGTCAGCTTCGCGGTGATGATCCTGGCGCACGCCCCGCGCGACCTCACCGCGATGGTGGCGGCGATGTTCGCCTCGCTGGTGCCGATCCTGGTGATCACCGTCTGGTGGAAGGTCTCCGTGCACACCGCCGTGGCGGCCGGCGCGGTGGCCTGCCTCGGCATCGCGCTCGGCCCGCTGTGGCTGCTGCTCTACCCGCTGGTCGCGGTGATCGGCTGGTCCCGGGTGGTGCTGCGGGACCACACCACCGCACAGACGATCGTCGGCGCGGTGGTCGGCTCCCTCGCCGCCGGGCTGACCTTCTGGCTGGCCCGGTAGTCCCGACCCGGCAGCCCGACCCGGCAGTCCGACCCGGCCCCGGCCCCGGCCGGCGGATCGGCCCGGGCTAGCGGATCGGCATCCCCGAGACCGCCCGGGCGATCACCAGCCGCTGGATCTCGCTGGTCCCCTCGAAGATCGAGTAGATCGCGCTGTCCCGGTGCATCCGCTCCACCGGGTACTCCCGGGTGAAGCCGTTGCCGCCGAGGATCTGCATCGCCTGCGCGGTGACGAACTTGGCCGTCTCGCCCGCGTAGAGCTTGGACATCGAGCCCTCGGCGGCGGTGAACGGCTGGTTGTTGGCGGCCATCCAGGACGCCCGCCAGACCAGCAGCCGGGCCGCGTCGATCCGGGTCCGCATGTCGGCGAGCTGGAAGGCCACGCCCTGGTTGTCGATGATCGGGCGGCCGAACTGCTCCCGGGTCTTCGCGTAGTCCAGCGCGACCTCGTACGCGGCCCGGGCGATGCCGATCGCCTGCGCCCCGACGGCCGGGCGGGACGCCTCGAAGGTGGCCATCGCCGCGTTGCCCCGGCCGCCCGTCCGCTTGACGCCCTCCCGGGCCCGGGCCAGCCGCTCGTCCAGCTTCTCCTTGCCGCCGAGCAGGCAGCTGCCGGGCACCCGGACGCCGTCCAGCACCACCTCGGCGGTGTGCGAGGCGCGGATGCCGTGCTTCTTGAACTTCTGGCCCTGGCTCAGCCCGGGGGTGCCCGGCGGGACGACGAAGGAGGCCTGCCCCTTGGCGCCGAGCCCGGGGTCGACGGTGGCGACCACCACGTGCACGGCGGCGATCCCGCCGTTGGTGGCCCAGGTCTTGGTGCCGTTGAGCACCCACTCGTCCTTGGCCTCGTCGTACACGGCCCGGGTGCGCAGCGCGGAGACGTCCGAGCCGGCGTCCGGCTCGGAGGAGCAGAAGGCGGCCACCTTGACGTCGTCGGGGGTGCCGAACATCTGCGGGGTCCAGGTGCCGATCTGCTCGTCGGTGCCGTTGGCGAGCACCGCGACGGCGGCCAGCGTGGTGCCGACGATGGCCAGCCCGATGCCCGCGTCGCCCCAGAACAGCTCCTCCATGGCGATCGGGATGCCGACGCCGGAGGGGTCGAAGTACTGCTGGGCGTAGAAGTCCAGCGAGTAGATGCCCAGCTTGGCGGCCTCCTGGATGACCGGCCAGGGGGTCTCCTCGCGCTCGTCCCACTCGGCCGCGGCGGGGCGGATCACGTCGGCGGCGAAGCCGTGCAGCCAGTCGCGTACGGCGAGCTGGTCCGCGCCCGGGTCCAGCGAGAACGTGCTGCTCATGAGGGAGCCTCCGCAGAAGGGGTGACGACGCAGGGATGGCGGTGCAGGGATGGCGGTGCAGGAGTCACGACGCGGGGATCACGGCCGCCGGGTGCGACCCACCGGGGTGTTACCCCGGGTAACATCGTCGGAGTCTGCTACTGATTGGTAACCGGTGTCAACGCCCAGGCCACCCAGAATCCCGAGGAGCAGCGCATGTCCCGAGAGCCCCGCCGCGAGCAGCTGCTCAACGCCGCCGACCGGGTCATCCAGCGCGAGGGGCCGAGCGCCAGCATGAACGCCATCGCCGCCGAGGCAGGCATCACCAAGCCGATCCTCTACCGCCACTTCGGCGACCGGACCGGCCTGATCAGGGCCCTGACCGAGCGCCACACCGGCGGCCTGCTGGCCGCCGTCCGGGCTGCCCTGGCCGAGCCGCTGGAACGCCGCGACCGGGTCGAACACGTCCTGGACACCTACCTCGCCGGGATCGAGGCCCGCCCCCAGGTCTACCGGCTGCTCACCCACCCCGAGCCCGGCGACCCCAGCGGCGCGGGCAACGCCCTCGCCCCCGCGCTGCGGCAGATCGCCGAGGAGATCACCCGCGCCGTGCAGAACCAGGTCGACCTCGGCGCCGACCGCGACCTGCTCGCCGAGGCCTGGGGCCGGGGCATCACCGGCATGGTGCTGGCCGCCGGCGACTGGTGGCTGGAGACCAGACCCTGCTCGCGCACCCGCATGGTGCAGGCCCTGGCCGACCTGCTCTGGGGCCGGCTCGCCGCCGCCGCGGACCTGCCCACCGCCGTCCTGCCGCCCGCCCCCGCCGAACCGAACGGCGACTGAACTCCCCCTCCGCGCACGGCCCTTGCCCCGCCCGGGCCGCACCGGGCCACCGCACCGGCCCCGTCCGCGCACGACCCTTGTGCCGGCCCGGGGAGCGCGGGCATCATCGGGCCCCCACCCCCCGCCGTGCGAGGTCCCCGATGCGCCTGTGCCGCACCGCCGTCGCCCTGCTGCTCGCCGCCACCGCCACCCTCGGCGCCGCCGCCCCGGCCGCCGCCCACGGCGGCCCCCCGACCCGCCTCCCCAGCCACTTCCCCACCGGAACGGCCACCGGCCCGGACGGCCGCACCGCCCTCACCGACGACCGGGGCCGC
Source organism: Kitasatospora sp. NPDC059146 (assembly GCF_042786665.1). Lineage (NCBI taxonomy): Bacteria > Bacillati > Actinomycetota > Actinomycetes > Kitasatosporales > Streptomycetaceae > Kitasatospora > Kitasatospora sp. NPDC059146. The sequence continues at coordinate 38,946 of NZ_JBHZCY010000073.1, forward strand.
CGCCTCCAGCTGCGCGGCGTCAACCTCGACAAGTACGCCGAGGCCACCCCGGCCGACCTCGACTCCGTCGCCGCCCAGGGCTTCACCCTGGTCCGGCTGCCGGTCTCCTGGACCAGGCTGGAGCCCGAACGCGGCCGCCTCGACCCCACCGAACTGCACCGGATCCAGGCACTCCTCGACCGGGCCGACCGCCTGGGCCTGCTCGTCCTGGTCGACTTCCACCAGGACGTCTACGGGCCGCGGTTCGGCGGCGGCACCAACGGCATCCCGCGCTGGGCCACCCGCGACGACGGCCTGCCCTTCACCCCCGACCCGAAGGACTGGTTCGCCGGCTACTTCCAGCCCGCCGTCCAGGCCGCCTTCCGCCACCTCTACGACGACCCCGACCTGCGCGCCTGGCAGGCCGACTTCTACACCCGGCTCGTCCGCGAACTGCGCGGCCACCGCTCCCTGTTGGGCTACGACCTGTTCAACGAGCCGTTCGGCCCGGTGGACGGCGACCCGACCGACCCGGCCGTGCTCGCCGCCGCCTCCGCCGCCCTGGAACAGGGCCGGCTCGCCAACATGTACCGCCGCCTGATCGCCGCCGTCCGCCGGGCGGACTCCCGCGCCTGGCTGTTCGTCGAACCGACCGTCCTGGTCGGCCAGGGCGTGCCCACCGCCCTCCCCGGCTTCACCGACCCCCGACCCGGCGCGCCCCGGCTCGGCTACGCCCCGCACTTCTACGACACCGCGGTGGAGAACGGCGCCGACTGGAACCCCGCCGACGGCTTCGTCGAGCAGTACGCCGCCGCGATCACCGGCTACCCGGCCGCCCACCACCTGCCCGTGCTGGTCGGCGAGTGGGGCCCGCCCGACTCCCGCACCCCCGGCAACACCCTGCTGGTCCGCCGCCAGGTCGCCGCGATGGACGGCTTCGCCGAGGGCTGGACGATGTGGTACTGGTGCCGGGGCACCGGCGGCTACTGCGCCCTCGACCCGGCCGGCCACCCGGCGCCCGGCGACGGCCCCGCCTTCGGCCCGTACCCGGCGGCCGTCCCCGGCACCGACGTCCGGACCGCCACCGGGGGCGACGCGGGCACCGCCACCGTCCGCTGGACGGCCGACGGCAGCGGCCGCACCGGCGAACTCGTCCTGCCGCCCGCCGCGTTCCCGCGCGGCGCCCGGGTCGCCGTCTCCCCCGCCGGCGCCCGGGTCGAGGTCGAGCAGCCCGCGGACGGCCGCGCGGGAACCGTACGGATCCGGCTCCCGCACGCCCGCCCGGGCACGCCCGTGACGGTCACCCTCACCCCGCGCTGACCGGCCCGGACCGCCGGCCGGCCCGTCCCGTCGACCAGCCCAGACCGCCGACTAGCCCAGACCACCGACTAGCCCAGTCCGCGGCGCTCCAGCAGCGGCGCGGTCTCCGGCGCCCGGCCGACCACCGCGCGGAAGGACTCCAGCGGGTCCCGGCCGAACCCGCGCGCCAGCAGCTCGCGCCGGAACAGCTCGCCGCTGTCCCGCACCGACCGCCCGTTGGTCTCGAACCACCGCACGGTGTCCGCGTCCAGCACCTCCGACCAGATGTACGCGTAGTACCCGGCGCTGTAGCCGCTGGAGAAGATGTGCTGGAAGTACGGCGTGCGGTAGCGCGGCGGGATCGCCGCCACCGCGAGACCGGCCTCCGCCAGCACCCGCGCCTCGAACTCCTCGGCGTCCTCGACCCGGTGGCCCTGCGGCAGGGTGTGCCAGGCCCAGTCCAGCAGCGTCGCCGCGAGGTACTCCACCGTCCGGAAGCCCTCCCCGAACCGTTCGGCCGCGGTCATCCGCTCGACCAGCTCGGCCGGCAGCGGCTCCCCGGTGGCGTGGTGGCGGGCGTAGTTGGCCAGCACCTCGGGCCGGACCATCCACATCTCGTTGACCTGCGAGGGGAACTCCACGAAGTCCCGCGGCACCGCGGTGCCCGCGAACAGCGGGTAGCGCACGTCCGAGAACAGCCCGTGCAGCGCGTGCCCGAACTCGTGGAACAGGGTGCGCACCTCGTCCCAGCTCAGCAGTGCCGGCTCGCCCGGCGCCGGGCGCGGGACGTTGAGGGTGTTCAGCACCACCGGCCGCCGCCCGGTCAACCCGGACTGGCCCACCAGCTCGTCCATCCACGCGCCGCCGCGCTTGGACGCCCGCGCGTGGAAGTCCCCGATGAACAGGCCCAGCGCGGTGCCGTCCTCCTCGAACACCTCGAAGACCCGGGCGTCCGGGTGGTGCGCCGTCAGTTCCGGCCGCTCGGTGAAGGTGATCCCGTACGCGAGCCCCGCGGCGAAGAACACGCCGTCCACCAAGACCCGCTCCAGCTCGAAGTACGGGCGCAGCGCGGCGGTGTCCACCTGGTAGGAGGCCTGCCGCACCTTCTCCGAGTAGTACGCCCAGTCGTGCGCGGCGATCTCCTCGACGCCGTCCGCGGCCGCCACCGCGGCCAGTTCGGCGGCCTCCCGGCGGGCGTTCGCCACGGCCGGCTCCACCAGCCGGGCGAGCAGCCCGGACACCGCCTCGACCGTCCCGGCCGTCTCGTCCGCGACGACGTGGGCGGCGTGGTTCGGGAAGCCCAGCAGCGCGGCCCGCTCGGCGCGCAGCCCCGCCATCCGGATCGCCAGCGGCCCGTTCTCCGCGCCGGCGCGGGCGAGCGAGGCGGCCAGCAGCCGCTCGCGCACCGACCGGTCGGCCAGCTGGGCCAGCTCGGGCTGGGTGGAGGTGCTCTTCAGGCTGAGCACGTACCGGCCCTCGTGGCCGAGCACCCGGGCGTTCTCGGCGGCCCCGGCGATCGCCCCCTCGGACAGCCCGGCCAGCTCCTCGGCGGTGTCCACGACCAGCGCGGCGGCGCGGGTGGCGGCGTTCACGTTCTGCTGGAACGTCGTCCCCAGCGCGGCGAGTTCGGCGTTCAGCTCGCGCAGCCGGTCCTGCTCGGCCGAGCCCAGCCGGGCGCCGGAGCGGACGAACGCGGTGTACCAGCGCTCCAGCAGCCGCAGCGACTCCGGGTCCAGCCCCAGGGCGGCCCGGTTCCCGTGCAGCGCCTCGATCCGGGCGAACAGCCGCCGGTCCAGGTGGATCGCGTCGTGGTGGGCCGCGAGCAGCGGGCTGACCTTCGCCTCCACCTCCTCCAGCAGCTCGGTGGTGTCGGAGGAGGACTGGTTGCGGAACACCCGGTCCACCCGGTCCAGCAGCTCACCGGAGCGCTCCAGGGCCACCAGGGTGTTCTCGAAGGTCGGCTCGGACCGGTCGTCGGTGATCGCCGCGATCTCGGCCAGCTGCTCGGCCGTTCCGCGCTCGTACGCGGGCAGGTAGTGCTCCTCCCGGATCTCGGCGTAGGGAGGCAGTTCGTAGACCAGGGGGCTGGCCGCGAAGAACGGGTTCTCGGTCATTCCGCCGACCCTACGCGGTGTCACCCCGCGTGCCCATACACCCCAGGTCATCGTTGTCAGACCCACCCGTTAACGTCGACCGCGCGGACCCCCGGTCCGCACACCCGCGCCCCACCCGTACACCCGCCCCGCACCCCCGGCCCGCCGCAGCACCGCCAGAAGGCGCCCCAGGAGAGGAGACACCCGCCGTGGCCCCCAGAACGGCCCTCGTGCCCGACCAGCACGGCCCCGGCGGCCGCCTCCAGCCGCTCGACGACACCGGCCGGCCGCTCGGCCCGCCGGAGGCCGTCCGCGACCTCGCCGCGGCCGTCGCCGCCCTGGAGTCCGCCGACCGCCCGCGCTGGGTCTGGGCCGCCGCCGACTCCGGGTACGCCCCGCTGCTGCCCCGGCTGCCCGACCGGCTCGCCCGCTGCCACGACCTCCGGCTGGTCGAGGCGCTGCTGCTGGCCCACGAGGGCCGCTTCGGCGCGCCCCGCTCGCTCGGCGCCGCCTGGTCCCGGCTGCACGGCCTGCCCGTCCCGGACGACCTGCCCGAACCCGGCCTGTCCGACGCGGACGACGGCCAGGACACCCTGTTCGCCCCCGACCGGCTGCAACTGCCGCCCGGCGCCGACCCACTGGCCGCCGTGGTGGCCGTGCACGCCGAACAGCAGCGGCGGATCGCCGCCGTCACCGACCCGGCCGCCCGGCAGCGCTTCCGGCTGCTGGTCGCCGCCGAGTCCGCCGGCGCCCTGGTGGCCGCCGAGATCGCCCACGACGGCCTGCCCTGGCGCTCCGACGTCCACGACCGGCTGCTCACCGACCTGCTCGGCCCCCGCCCCGCCGTCCCCGGCACCCAGCCCCGGGTGCTCGCCGACCTCGCCGTCGAACTCCAACAGGCCCTCGGCGCCAAACCGTTCAACCCCGACTCGCACACCCAGGTGCTGCGCGCCTTCGCCGAGGCCGGCATCCAGTTGACCTCCACCCGCTCCTGGGAGCTCAAGCGCATCGACCACCCCGCCGCCCAACTCCTCATCCGCTACAAGGAACTGGCCCGGATCCACGTCGCCCACGGCTGGGCCTGGCAGGACGCCTGGGCCCGCGGCGGCCGCTTCCGGCCCGAGTACGTGGTCGGCGGCGTGGTCTCCGGCCGCTGGGCCAGCCGCGGCGGCGGCGCCCTGCAGATCCCGCGCATCCTGCGCCGCGCCGTGGTCGCCGACCCGGGCTGGCTGCTGGTGGTCGCCGACGCCGCCCAGCTGGAGCCGCGGGTGCTCGCCGCACTCTCCCAGGACGCCGGGCTGGCCCGCACCGCAGCCGGCGGCGACCTCTACGAGTCGCTCGCCGCCCAGGCCTTCCAGGGCGACCGCGACAAGGCCAAGCTCGGCCTGCTCGGCGCCATGTACGGGCAGACCAGCGGCGACATCGGCCCGCTGCTGAACACCCTGCGCCGGCGCTACCCGGCCGCGATGGGCTACGTCGAGGCGGCGGCCCGCACCGGTGAGGACGGCGGCGTGGTCACCTCCCGGCTCGGCCGGGTCTGCCCGCCGGCCTCCGCCGCCTTCCTCGACCTCACCGAGGCCGACGCCGGCGGCGAGACCGGCGGCCGCACCGCCCGCGCCCGCGGCCGCTTCACCCGCAACTTCGTCATCCAGGCCAGCGCCGCCGACTGGGCGCTCGCCCTGCTGGCGGCGCTGCGCCGGCGGCTGGGCGAACTGCCCGTGCCCGGCCCGGCGGACCGCCCGCACCTGGTGTTCTTCCAGCACGACGAGGTGATCGTGCACACCCCGGCCAACCTGGCCGAGCAGGTGGCCGCCGCCGTCGCCGAGTCCGCCGACGAGGCCCGCCGGCTGGTCTTCGGCGACACCCCGGTGCGCTTCCCGCTCAGCACCGCGGTGGTGGACTGCTACGCCGACGCCAAGTGAGCGCCGCTACACCTTGCGGAAGGAACGCGCCTCCTCCGCGGCCGCGACCACCTCGGCCAGCCCCGCCCCGGTCGAGGCGGTGACGACGGCGGCCACCGCGCCCTCCACGAACGGCGCGTCCACCAGCCGCACCCCCGGCCGCGGCTCGTCCTCCAGCACGGTCACCGCGGTCAGCACCGAACTGCCGAGGTCCGGCAGCACCACCACCCCGGCCCCGCCGTCCGCCTCCACGACCGCCCCGGCGATCAGCTCGTAGCTGGTGCCGAGCCCGCCGTCCTCCGTCCCGGCCGCGACCACCACCCGCACACCGTCCGGGGCGAGTTCACCGAGCAACTCGCGCAGCCCCTCGGCCAACTTGGCACTGTGCGACACCAGAACGATTCCCACCCGTCCACTCATGCGCCCGACCCTAGGCCCCGCCCCACCGCACCGGAAGGGTGAGCGGAACCGCGCGTGTCGCACCCCGTGCCCGCACCCCCCATCCGGCGTAGCGTCGGCCCCAGGCTGTTGCGTCCACACCGCGGTCACCCAAGGGAGCGAAGAACGTTGAAGAAACTGATCAACACCCCGGAGAGCGTCCTGGAGGACGCCCTGGCCGGAGTCGCCGCCGCCCACCCCGAGCTGGCGGTGGACGTCCCCAACCGGGTGATCACCCGGGCCGCCCGCCCGGCCGGCCCCAAGGTCGCGCTGATCTCCGGCGGCGGCTCCGGCCACGAGCCGCTGCACGGCGGCTTCGTCGGCCCCGGCATGCTCGACGCCGCCTGCCCCGGCGAGGTGTTCACCTCCCCCGTCCCGGACCAGATGCTGGCCGCCGCCAAGGCCGTGGAGAACGGCTGCGGCGTCGTCTTCGTCGTCAAGAACTACACCGGCGACGTGATGAACTTCGAGCTCGCCGCCGAACTCGCCGCCGAGGAGGGCCTGGAGGTCCGCACCGTCCTGGTCGACGACGACGTCGCGGTCGAGGACTCCACCTGGACGGCCGGCCGCCGCGGCACCGGCGCGACCGTCCTGGTCGAGAAGACCACGGGCGCCCTCGCCGAACGCGGCGCCCCGCTCGACGAGGTCGCCGCCCTCGGCGAGCGCGTCAACGCCGCCTCCCGCTCCTTCGCGATCGCGCTCACCGCCGCCACCGTCCCGGCCGCCGGCAAGCCCGGCTTCGACCTGCCCGAGGACGAGATCGAGGTCGGCGTCGGCATCCACGGCGAGCCCGGCCGCCGCCGCGAGAAGCTCCGCCCCGCCCGCGAACTGGCCGCCGAGGTGGTCGAGACCATCCTCGCCGACCACCACCTGACCCCGGGCGACGAGGTGATCGCCCTGCTCAACGGCCTGGGCGCGACCCCACTCCTGGAGCTGTACGTGGTCTACGGCGAGGTGGCCGCCCGGCTCGCCGACCGCGGCATCACGGTGGCCCGCAGCCTGGTCGGCAACTACGTCACCAGCCTCGACATGGCGGGCTTCTCCCTCACCCTCACCAAGGCCGACGCCCAGCTGCTGGACCTCTGGGACGCCCCGGTCGACACCCCCGCCCTCAAGCGCGCCTGAACGGAGCCGGCATGGACTTCGACACCCCCCTCGCCGAGGCCTGGATCCGCGCGATCGCGACGGCCGTCGAACAGCAGCAGACCCTCCTCACCGACCTCGACTCGGCGATCGGCGACGGCGACCACGGCAGCAACCTCCGCCGCGGCTTCGCCGCCGCCCTCGCCGCCCTGGACGACCTCCGGCCGGACGGCCCCGGCGCCGTCCTCACCAAGACCGGCACCACCCTGATCTCCAAGGTCGGCGGCGCCTCCGGCCCCCTCTACGGCAAGGCCTTCCGCGCCATCGGCGCCGCCCTCCCCGGCCCCGCCGACCCGGCCACCCTCGCCGAGGCCCTGGCCGCCGGCCTGGACGCCATCCGCGCCCTCGGCAAGGCCGACCCCGGCGACAAGACCATCGTCGACGCCTGGACCCCCGCCGTCGCCGCCCTCCGCACCGCAGCCGCCACCGGCGCCGACCTCCCCGAAGCCACCGCAGCCGCCGCCGAAGCCGCCGAACAGGGCGCCCGCGCCACCACCCCCCTCCGCGCCCGCAAGGGCCGCGCCTCCTACCTCGGCGACCGCAGCACCGGCCACCAGGACCCCGGCGCCACCTCCACCGCCCTCCTCTTCCGCACCCTCGCCCAAACCACCGCCCCCAGACCACCCCCCCCCCCCCCACCCGGCGGGGGGGGGCCCGCCCCCCCCC
>NZ_JBHZCY010000074.1:0-46366 GCF_042786665.1 Kitasatospora sp. NPDC059146
GAAGAACGGCTACCCGGACATGCCCGACCCCGACCCGAAGGACGGCATCCTCGTCTTCACCGCGCAGCAGTTCGACCCGGCCAAGTGGGACGCCATCCAACCTGCGGCGCCTTCGCCGAGATCGCCGCCACCAACCAGGCCCTGGTGGCCGCCCGGGCCGAGGTCGCCCGGCTCGCCTCCGAGGCGGAACGCAACCGGATCGCCCGCGACCTGCACGACCTGCTCGGCCACTCGCTCACCGCGATCACCGTCAAGTCCCGCCTGGCCCAACGGCTGGCGGTCAAGGACGTGGACCAGGCGGTGGCGGAGATGAGCGCCGTGGAGACGCTCTCCCGCCAGGCCCTGGCCGACGTACGGGCCGCGGTCTCCGGCTACCGGGAGGTCACCGTGACGGGCGAACTCGCCCGCGGCCGCGAACTGCTGCGCGCCGCCGGGGTGGTGGCCGACCTGCCCTCGGCGGCCGACGCGGTCGGACCGGACCAGCGCGAACTCTTCGGCTGGGTGCTGCGGGAGGGCCTCACCAACGTCGTCCGGCACGCCCGGGCCGCCCGCTGCTCGGTGCTGCTGACCGCGACCTCGGTGGAGATCCGCGACGACGGCCGGGGAGCGGCAGGCGGCCCCGGCGCCGGGCTGGTCGGCGGCGGCAAGGGGCTGACCGGGCTGCGCGAACGCGTCGCGGCGGCGGGCGGTACGGTCGAGGCCGGCCCGCTCGACCCGCGCGGGTGGCGCCTGCTGGTCACCGTCCGGCCGCCCGACTCCCGCCCCGAAGGGACGACATGACGATCCGCCTGCTGCTCGCCGAGGACCAGGAGCTGGTCCGCACCGCGCTGCGCGCCCTGCTCGACCTGGAGGACGACTTCGAGGTGGTCGCCGCCGTCGGACGCGGCGACCAGGTCGTCGAGGCCGCCCGCGAGCACCGGCCGGACGTCGCCCTGCTGGACATCGAGATGCCCGGACTGGACGGCCTCGCGGCGGCCGCCGTGCTCGCCCAGGAGGTGCCCGGCTGCCGGGTGGTCATCCTCACCACCTTCGGCCGGGCCGGCTACCTGCGCCGGGCGATGGAGGCGGGCGCGCTCGGCTTCGTGGTGAAGGACGCCCCGGCCGAGGTGCTGGCCGACGCCGTCCGCCGGGTCGCGGTGGGCGAGCGGGTGGTCGACCCGGAACTCGCCGCCGCCACCCTCGCGGCCGGCACCTCCCCGCTCACCGCCCGCGAACGCGACGTCCTGAACGCCACCCGCTCCGGCGCCGGAGTCGCCGAGATCGCCGGGAAGCTCTACCTCTCCGAGGGGACCGTCCGGAACTACTTCTCCTCGGCCATCGCCAAGACCGGCACCCGCAACCGCACCGAGGCGCTGCGCGCCGCCGACGAACGCGGCTGGCTGTAGCCCCTCACCCACCGGGCGTAGCCCCTCACCCGCCGGGCGCCGGGGGCAGCCGGAAGCCGACCTCGGCGCCGCCGGAGGGGGCGGCCGTGGCGAACACCGAGCCGTGGTCGGCGGCGACCAGGTCGTGGACGATGGCCAGGCCCAGCCCCGAGCCCGGGGTGGACTGGGTACCCGCCGCGCGGTAGAAGCGCTCGAACACGGCCTGCCGGTCGCCCGGGGCGATGCCCGGCCCCTGGTCGCGCACGGCCAGCCGGCCGCCGGTGACCCGGATCTCCACCGGGGTGCCGTCCGGACTGAACTTGACGGCGTTGCCGACCAGGTTGTCCACGCAGCGCTGGAGCGCGCGCGGGCGGGCCAGCACCGGCACCGGCCCGTCGGTGGTGACGGTGATCTCCCGGCCGGTGCGGCGGCGGAAGCGGCGGGCGCTGTCCTCGGCGGCGGCCGGCAGGTCGACCGGCTCCGGGTCCTCCGCCGTCCACTGGTCGGTGGCCAACTCGACCAGCTCGCGCACGAGTTCGTCCAGTGCGACGGTCTCGGTGACCAGGGTGCCGAGGATCTGCTCCTCGTCCGCGGGGGCGAGCCGGCCGCGGGCCCGCTGGAGGAGTTCGGCGCAGCCGCGCACCGAGGTCAGCGGGGTGCGCAGCTCGTGGCTGGCGTCCTGCACCAGGCGCTGCTGCTGCTCCCGGGAGCGCCGCAGCGCGCCCACCATCGCGTCGAAGGCGCGGGTGAGGCGGCCGACCTCGTCACGTCCGGCGGCGGGCAGCGGGGTGGTCAGGTCGCGGGTGGTGGTGATGTGCTCGGCGGCGTGGGCCAGCCGCCGCACCGGGCGCAGGATGCGGCCCAGCACGAGCCAGCTGAGCAGTGCGGAGCCGACCGCGGCGGCGACACTGGTCCAGGTGATCCGCAGCAGGAAGGCCTCGTCGACGGCCGTCACCCCGGCGTAGGTCTGGCCGACCGTCACCGCGCCCCGCCCGTCGGAGCGGGCCTTGGTGAGCAGGCCGTACGGGGTGCCGTCGATCTCGACGTCCTCCTGGTGGGAGCCCTGCCCGGTGCGGGCCACCTCGCGGGCCCGGTCCGAGACCGGCAGCGCCGCCGCGCCCGGGGTGAGCGGGCGGGCGGTGCCGTCGGGGGCCAGCAGCTGTTCGACGGTGTCGGGCCGGGCGATCGGGACACGGTCGAGGTCCACGGCGGCGAGCACGGTGTCGGCCCGGTCCGCCAGGCTCAGGTCGAGCTGGTCGGCGACCAGGGTGGTGACGCCGCGGTAGGCGGCGACGACCGGCACGGCGATCGCGAGCAGCACGGAGGCGAGGACGACCAGGCCGATCCTGGCGCGCAGCATCAGGCGGTCCGGGCGGTGTAGCCGACGTTGCGCACGGTGTGGATCAGCCGGGGTGCGCCGTGCTCCTCGGTCTTGCGGCGCAGGTAGCCGACGTAGACGTCGAGCGAGCGGGAGTCGGTGTCGAAGTCGTAGCCCCAGATCCGCTCGTAGATCTGGTACCTGGTCAGCACGGTGCCCTGGTTGCGCAGCAGCAGCTCCAGCAGGTCGAACTCGGTCTTGGTGAGGTCGAGCGGGCGGCCGCCGCGGTGGGCCCGGCGGGCGGCCGGGTCCAGGGCGAGGTCGTCCAGGCCGAGGTCGGCGCTCTCGGCGCCGACCGGCTCGGTGCGGCGCAGCAGGGCGCGTATCCGGGCCAGCAGTTCCTCGGTGGCGAAGGGCTTGGCGAGGTAGTCGTCGGCGCCCGCGTCCAGCCCGGCGACCCGGTCGCCGAGCTGGTGGCGGGCGGTGAGGACCAGGACGGGCAGCCGGTCGCCGCGCCGGCGCAGCATCCGGCACAGGGCGAGGCCGTCGAGCCGGGGCATGACCACGTCCACCACCGCGAGGTCGGGGCGCCGGTGTTCCAGGAGCTCCAGGGCCTCCTGGCCGTCGGCGGTGGTGAGCACCCGGTAGCCCTCGAAGCGGAGCAGGTGGTCGAGGGTGTTGCGGACGCCGGGGTCGTCCTCGACGACCAGGACGGTGCGCCGGGCGGCGGTGGGATCTGTCATGGCGTCATCTTCGCTGGTGGCGGGCGTGGTCATGGCGGTCGGGGGGCGGTCGGGGGCGGTCCGTGGGCGGCTCGGTGCCGGGTCAGCGCGGGACGGGGACGACCGGCACCGGCGGGACGCCCGCCAGGCAGGAGGTGTCGCCGACCTCGCCGGTGCGGATGAAGCGGCCGGCGATCTCCAGGGTGCAGCCGGTGGACTCCATCTCCGGGACGTGTCCGCTGTTGGGCACCGAGACGAACGCGCTGTGCTTGAACTGGGCGGCCGCACGGCGGGAGTTGAGCTCGGGGGTGTTGGTGTCGAGGTCCCCGGAGAGCACCAGGACGGGGACGTCGGGCACGTTCCGCAGGTCGGTCGGCTGCGGGCGGGCGGTGCCCCGGCGCGGCCAGTTCAGGCAGTTGTCCCCGCCGTCGGTCTGGCCCTCGGCCCAGCCCTTGGCGCTGAACGCCCCGAAGTCGGCCGGGTCGGTGGCGGCCAGCGCGGCGCGGTACTGGCGGCGGCGCTCCGCGACCGGGGCGTCCTGGTCCCAGGCACGGGCGTAGTCGTTGCAGGTGACGGCCAGGAAGGAGGCCTGGTCCTCGGTGCCGGTGCCCTCGATCTTGCCGCGCACCACGGCGGCCAGCGGCGCCTCGTCGCCGGCGGCGAGGGCGTGCAGGGCGGCGGGCAGGGCGCCGAGCAGGCCGGGCTCGCCGGGGTGCAGGCCGATGCCGCGGGTGGCGGGCTCGTACATCAGGTTGGCGAGCTTGTCCTCGGTGAACGCCACGGTGCGCTTGCGGCCGTCGACCGTGGCGGCCACCTTGAGCGGGCGGGTGCGCAGCCGCTCGGTGACGGCGGCGAGGTCGTGCACCACGGTGTCCGGGTCGCAGGAGCCGCTGCGCTCGCAGATCCGGCGCAGCGTCAGCGACACCTGCTGGGCGCCGGGGCGGGCCAGCGAGTCGAAGGCGAGGGGGTAGGCGCCGGACAGCACCATCCGGTCGACCCGCTCGGGGTGGCGGTCGGCGTAGACCGGCATCAGGTAGGTGCCGTACGAGAGGCCGTACAGGACCAGCTTGGGGGCGCCCAGGCGCTCGCGGGCCGCGTCGAGGTCGTCGGCGGTGGCGGCGCTGGTGTAGCCGCGGGCGCGCGGGCCGAGCTCCTCGGCGCAGTCGGCGACCAGCTCGCGCTGGTCGGCCCGCGGGGCCCAGCGGTACTCGGCCTCGGTGACGTCGCAGTGCAGCCGGCCGGAGCGGCCGGTGCCGCGCGGGTCCAGCAGGAGCAGGTCGTAGTCGTCCAGCACTCCCTGGAGTGCCGTGCTCACCTGCCCGGCGCGGTCGATCATGGTCTCGCCGGGGCCGCCCGGGTTGAGCGCGATGGTGCCCAGGGCCGGGCCAGGGCGGCTGTGGCGCACCACGGCGTGGCTGACGCCGATGGTGCCCAGGCCGGGCTCGTCGGCGACCAGCGGGCGGCGCATCGTGGTGCAGTCGACCCGGTGCCCGGGGACGGTCGGGCACCAGGCGGGCCGGCCCTCGGCGCCGGCGGGCGCCGCCTGGGCGGGGGAGGGGAGGGCGCCGATCGGGAGCGCCGTGGCGAGGACGGCCAGCGCGGCGGCGGCCAGGCCGCCCCGGCGGGCCCGCTTCGGGGTGGTGGTCGGGGTGGTCGGGGTGGTGTGCGTGATCGCGGTCATCGCGGTGCCCTCCTGGCGTCCTGCGGTCGGTGTGGGAACGACCTTGCCTGGGGCGCGTCAGGCGTTCGGCAGAGCGATGACAAAGGCGTGTAAGAACTCTCACCGGCCGTGGCGACCGGGCCCGGACGCGGATGTCGGAGCGGGGCGGTACGGTCCTGGTCATGGCAGCCCGGATCGATCTGACCCTCGACTGCGCGGACGCGCAGCTCCTCGCCGCGTTCTGGCGGACGGCCCTGGGGTACGTGGACGAGCCGCCACCGCCCCCGTTCCGCACGCGCGCGGAGTGGCTCGCCCAGTTCGACCTGCCGGAGGACGACTCGGCGGACGACGGCGCCTGGCTCTGCGACCCGCAGGGGGTCGGTCCCCGGCTGTCCATCCTCCGAGTGCCCGAGCCGAAGCGGGCGAAGAACCGGCTGCACATCGACATCCGGGTGCCGGGCCACGGCGGTCCGGCCGAGCGCTGGGCCCGGGTCACCGCGGAGGCCGCGCGGCTGGCGGCGGCGGGCGGGCGGGTGTTGGCGGAGGCCGACGGGCACCACGTGGTGATGGCCGACCCGGAGGGCAACGAGTTCTGCGTGGCGGCGGGCCCGGCCACGGGCTGAGCCGGGGCGTGCCACGGGGCGTGCGGTCCGACGGGGGAGCGCCGCGGGCCGGGCCGGTGGTCGTCGGCCCGGCCCGGCCCGCGCGCCGGTCCGGTCAGGCCTTGATGGTGAGCCAGGCGCCGAGGCCGTTGCAGCCGCGGGCGTCGTAGGTGGTGCTGCGGTAGCCGGCCGGGATCGGCGAGTAGGGGCAGGTCCAGATGCCGTTGCGGACCTGCTCGTGGAACCAGGCGCCGACGCCGCTGCAGCCCTGCGGGTTGTAGTTGGTCAGCACGTAGCCGGAGACGATCGGCGAGCCCGAGCAGGTCCACAGGCGGTTCTGGGCGGGCTGCTGGAACCACGCGCCGTGGTTGTTGCAGCCGCTCGCGTTGTACATGGTGATGACGTAGCCGCTGGGCACGGGCGCGCCGGAGCAGCTCCAGCCGCCCGTGGCGGAGGCGGTGCCGGCCGCCGCGGTGCCGGTGAAGGCGGCGGCGAGCACGGCGATCGCTGCGGCCGCCCGTCCCAGGCGGGTGGTCAGCTGGCGGAGGGTCCTGGTCACGGTGTCACCGGTCCGATCGGTCGTCCCCGCGCCGCTGTCGGGGGCGGCGTGGGAGGGGGAAGTGCGAGGCTGCGCCGCACCCTAGCGGCGGTGATCAGGTCCCTGAAAGATCAGGATCGCAGGATCTTCACAACTGACCGAAAACGATCCGTCGGGACTCCTGCCTCCGCCGAGCCGTGGTGGGGACAACCCCAGGACGGACACACCCGCTGGCCGGACTGCGGTTCGAGGGCGACCGACCGTACCGTCGGCGGCATGAACTCCCTACGCCCGAAGGGCAGATCACGCTCCGTCCGACTCCGGGCCGGCACCGTGCTGGCGCTGGCAGCCCTGGCCACCACGACCGTGACGGCGGGGGTCGCATCGGCGGCCCCGACGGACCGGTGGGACCGGTCGGACCACGGCGAGCGCGGCCGACTGGTCTCCGCCCGGCTGACCGGCACCCTCGACACCAAGGACGCCGTCGCCACCGCCCTGACCGCCGCCGCGTACAACGCGGGTGCCGTCCGCTACGGCGTGGACACCTACCGCCTGGAGTACCGGACCGTCGACCCGCAGGGCCGGCCGACCACCGCCAGCGGCCTACTGGTGCTCCCGCGCGGTGGCGAACACCAGCTGCGGACGGTCTCGTTCACCCACGGCACCGCCAGTTACCGCGGCGACGCCCCCTCCACCACGGCCAAGCCCGGGTTCGTGACCTCGCCCGCCCTCACCTACGCCTCCGCCGGGTTCGCCGCCGTCGCCCCGGACTACCTGGGCCTGGGCACCGGCCCCGGCACCCACCCCTGGATGGACGTGCCGTCCGAGACCACCGCTTCCCTGGACATGCTCCGGGCGGCCCGCGCCTTCGCCCCGCGCACCGGCCGCACCCTCGGCCACGACGTCCTGGTCACCGGCTTCTCCCAGGGCGCCTCGGCCGCGACGAGCCTCGCCCGCGCCCTCCAGGACGGCGACGACCGCTGGTTCCGCCTCCGAGCCCTCGCCCCGGTCAGCGGCGGCTACGCCTTCCGGGAGGCCGAGCTGCCGGCCCTGCTCGACGGCTCCCTGGAGCCCAAGTCGAGCGCGCTGTACGCCGCGTACCTGCTCGTCGCCTGGAACCGGCTGCACCACCTCTACGACTCCCCGGGCGAGGTGTTCCAGGAGCCGTACGACCGTACCGTCGAGGCGCTGTTCGACGGCTCGCACACCGGCCCGGAGCTGTTCGCGGGCACGCCGGGCACCATCGGCGAACTGCTCACCCCGCGCGCCCTCGCGATGCTGCGCCACCCGGCCGGCCGCTTCGCCGCAGCGCTCCGGGTGGCCGACGGCACCTGCGACTGGGCGCCGCGAGCCCCCGTGCGGCTCTACGCGGCCGAGGCCGACGAGCAGGCCGCCGACGCCAACACCGACCACTGCGCGGCCGCGCTGCGCGCGCACGGCGCGGACCCGGAGGTCATCGACCTCGGCACCCCGGACTTCGCGGGCTCCCGCCACCTGGGCTCCAACGTGGCCGCCACGGCCGACATCGTGCGCTGGTTCAGCGCCCTCGGCTGAGCGGGTGCGGGCCGCGCCACGGCTGATCGCCGCACAGCTGATCGTGGCGCGGCCGCCGTTGGCACGGCCCCCGCCCGCTCAGCCGGAGCGCAGGACCCGGAACCGGTCGGGCGCCGCCGGATCCCGGTCGACCACCTGGACCGGCGGCCACGCCCACTGCCACACGCCGCTGCCGGGCACCCGGGTGAACCGGATCCGCCCCCGGGTGCCCGCGACGTCGACCCGCGGCCAGGCCGCGGCGACGCGCTCCCGGTCCGCACCGGCGGAACGCAGCACCTCGGCGAGGACGGTCACGGCGTCGTAGCCCTCGAAGGCCACGAAGGACGGCGCCTCGCCCAGCCGCTCCCGGACGGCCGCCGCGACGCGCTCGCCGGTGGCGCCCAGCCGCTCGGGCAGGTAGCGCAGGAACGGGACGGCCGCGCCCTCCTCGCCCAGCAGCGCCCGCCACTGCGGGAACTCCGGCTGCCCCGCCGGGGCACCGATCAGGACCCCGGCGAGGCGCCGGTCACGGCGGACGGCCCGGACGATCGGCACGGCCGGCTCGGGGTGGCCGACCAGCAGCAACAGGGCCGTCGCGCCGTGCCGGGCGAGCTCCCCGCACAGCTCGGCGGGGGAGAGCGCGGCGGCGTCCAGCTCGACGACGGTTCCGCCGTGCGGAGCCAGGCGCTCGCGCAGGACACGGGCCCCGGCGGCCCAGTAGACGCTCTGCTGGGCCGCCACGGCGATCCGGCGGTGGCCCGCGTCGAGGAGGAACTCCGCGTAGATCCGCCAGCCGTGCGACTGCGCCGGGCAGAGCCGGGCGACCCCGTCCGTCGGCCCGTCGGTGAGCGCGTCCAGGACGGCCGAGGAGCAGAGGTACGGCACACCGAGCGCCTCCGCCCGCGCGGCCACCGCCCGGGCGACCACGCTGTGGTACTCCCCGGTCAGGGCCACCACGCCCAGGCCCGCCAGCTCCTCCACCGCCGCCGCGGCCCGCTGCGGATCGGCCGCCGTGTCCCGGACCAGCAGGTCCAGCGGCCGGCCGGCGATCCCGCCCGCGTCGTTGACGTCCCGGACGGCGGTCTCCAGCCCGGCGAGCAGCTGCCGGCCGGCCTCGACCCACCCCGGGCGGCTCAGCGGGACGAGGGCGCCGATCGGCACCGACGGACCGTCGGCGCGCTCCGCGCCGGCCGACGAAGATGGCGTACTCATGGGCCGGCGTCTCCCGCCTGACGGTCCGGTGACAGGCGCTCCTCCGGACCGCCGACCGGCGGGGCCGGGAGGCGCACCTGTGTGATCATGCCGGACATTGCACCCGGCCCGGGGGGTGGCGGGCAACCGGTTTTTCGCCGAGGTGCTGCGCGTGACCCGCGCGAAACCGGCCGTGGTCAGTCGCAGACGAAGCAGGGCGGCCGGTCCCGGGCGGTGACGGCACCCGCGGTGTCGCGGCTGTCACCGGGCACCTGTATGTTGATCAGTCGCCGACCCTGCCGCGCTCCCCACCGGGATGCCGACGCCCGGGTCCGGCCCGGACCGGTACGCGCATCGCGGAGGTCGGGCCGTCGGTGCGGGGGGAACTGCGGAGGGACCTCGGCCCGGGGCGGAAAGCCGCTCACCGTCCCGACGCTCCCGAAGGATCCCGTATGACCGTTCCTGTCCCGCCCGACAGCCCGCAGCCGGGGGCGGCGCCCGCCGGCGCCGACCCGGGGACGCCGCTGACCCCGGGGCAGGGCGAGGCTCCGGAGCAGGCAGACACTCAGAGCGAGGCCCTGAGTGAGGCCCTGAGTGAGGCTCAGGTCGACGCCCAGGGCGAGGCGAAGGGCCCCGCCGCTGAGCCCGCGCCCGCCGATGCCGAGGCCGCCGTCGACGTCGTCCCGCTCGCCGCGGCCGCCGCGCCTGCGCCCGCCGATGCCGTCTCGCTCGCCAAGGCCGCTGAGCCCGCGCCCGCCGATGCTGAGGCCAAGGCTGAGGCCGAGGCCGAGGCGGAGGGCCCCGCCGCCGAGCCCGATTCCGCGCCCGTGCCCGCCGACGCGGCGCCTGCGGCGCCTGTCGCGCCCGTGCCGGTCGGTGCTCCCGCTGCCGTAGGAGGCCCGTCGCCGTTCGCTCCTCCGGAGGCGGCCCCGACCCCGCCCCCCGCCCCGGCCGCGTACCCGGCCGCGTACCCGGCCGCGTATCCGGCCCCGGGCCAGGGCCCGGCCGGTGCGCCCGGTGCGTACCCGGGCGCGCCGTACTGGCAGGGCTACCCGGTGGTCCCGCCCCAGCCGCGCAACGGCCTGGGCACCGCGGGCATGGTGCTCGGGATCGTCGGCACCGTCCTCGGCCTGGTCGTCGTGCTGTTCTGGCTCTCCTGGCTGCCGGCCCTGCTCGCGCTGATCTTCGGCATCATCGGCCTGGGGTACGTGCGCAAGGGCGAGGCGACCAACCGGGGGGTGGCCCTGGCGGGCGTCATCCTGGGCGTCACCGGCCTGCTGTTGTCGGTCGGCGGCGGGGTGGTCTTCGCGGTGGCGCTGAACTCCGTGCAGGAGGACGAGAAGGCCGAGGCGCACGCCGCCCGGCTCCGCTCCGAGGCCGATGACCGGGCCGCCGCCGACCGGGCGGCGAAGGCCAAGGAGAGGCTCGACGCCGCGAAGAAGAAGTTCGAGGAGGAGCAGCAGGCGCGGGCCGCCGACGAGAAGGCCCGGCACCTGGGCTTCGGCCAGTCCTACACCTACGCCGACGGGTTGAAGGTCACGATGGCCGCGCCGCAGCCGTACGTGCCGAACGAGACCGTGTTCCCCGCGCCGAAGAACAGCACGATCATCCAGATACGGATCACCGTCACCAACACCGGCTCCAAGGACGTCTCGCTCGTCGGATCGGGGCTGCCCACCGTCAAGGACGCCAACGGGGGCCTGGTGACCGCGCTGATCGACGGCAGCGGCCGGATGAAGTTCATCGGCGACTCGCTGGCTCCGGGCGCGGAGGCCACGGGGGTGTCGGCGTACGCGCTGCCGAACGCCGCGGCCGACCCGTTCTCCGTCCAGTTCACCTACTACGGCAGCGGGCAGGGCATGAAGTCCGTGACCTGGACCGGCTCCCCGAACTGACCCGGGTTCCGGTTCCGGCTCCGGCACACCGCGACCCCTGACCCCCGACCCCTGGCCTCCAGAGGCCGGGGGTCAGTCGTGTGCGAGGCAGCGCCGGAGCTCGTCCAGCCGGTAGTAGTGGCTGCCCTCGGCGATCGGCCGGCAGGAGGGCTTGAAGGCGATCTCCTCCTCGTTGTAGAGCATCCGGACCAGGTGGTCGGCCGGGCCGCCGTCGGAGGGCGCGTTCTCGTAGAGGTCCCACTGGATGTTCGCGGCCATCGGCACCACCTCGGCGCCGCGCCACGGGTTGTTCCGGTAG
The DNA here is from genome assembly GCF_042786665.1 of Kitasatospora sp. NPDC059146. Taxonomy (NCBI): domain Bacteria; kingdom Bacillati; phylum Actinomycetota; class Actinomycetes; order Kitasatosporales; family Streptomycetaceae; genus Kitasatospora; species Kitasatospora sp. NPDC059146. Next base: position 11,122 of record NZ_JBHZCY010000074.1, read on the forward strand.
CTGTAGGGCTGTTCGGGATCGGCGCCCTCGGTGCTGCCGGGCAGGCCCATCAGGGCGGCGAGCGGCTCGATCTCCTCGGCGTGGGTGAAGCGCAGCACCGCGCCGTTGTGGTTGCGGCCGTCGGCCCTGGCCCCGGCCTGGGCGAGGAGGTCGTCGAGGAGGACGCCGGCCATCCGGTAGGTGATGGTGCGTCCGCTGAACGCGGGGCCCTTCTGGTAGAACTCCTCCGCGTCGTCGAGGTAGCCCAACCACCGGGCGTCGTGGGCGGTGAGGTAGCGGGAGAGGTCGACCGAGGGCGCCTCCACGGCGAGATCGGGAGCCGCGCTGTACAGCTCGTACAGCGAGCGGGCGAAGGAGACCTGCTCGTCGACGGGCAGCGCCGTGACGAAGTCCGCCCGGAACAGGCGGGAGAGGGCGTGCCGGGCCGCTTCGGCGGTGCGCGGATCGGCCTCGTTCCGGGCGAGGACCGCGGCGAGGTCGGGGTCGTTCGCCAGGTACGCGCGGTAGTCGGCGTTCTGCGGCTGCTTGTGGAAGTACAGCAGGTCCTTGTCGGTCACCGGGGCCCCGATCAGGCCCGTCAGGCCGGGGTCGCCGGCGGTCAGGCCCGCGGTGAAGGCGTCGGCGCTGGCCACCGCGCGCGGGACGCCGGAGGTCTCCACCAGGACGGGCTCCCGGTCGGCGACGATCGTCCGGAACAGGGACGGCAGCCGCTGCTCCAGGCGCAGCGCCGTCTGCCGGTGCTCCCGGGCTCCCAGGGCGGAGAGGTTCCCGTAGCCGAGGGTGGCGGCGGAGGCCAGCAACGACCTTACCTGCGGGGCGAGTCGGGCCCCGAGGTCGGTGAGGGCGTCCTGCCGCTCCGCCTCGGCGAGGACGGCGAGCACGGCGTCGCCGTCCTCGCTGCCGGTCATGGCCCGGGAGCCGTGGCGGGCGACGTTCTCGGTGAAGACCGGGCGGAAGCCGCGCGGGGGCTGCTGGTAGCGGTCCGGATCGCCCTGCGGCCGGTAGGGGGTCTTGGTCCCGTAGCGGCCGTGCCGGGCGGTGTCGGCGTCGGCGCCGGAGCGGTCGTGGGCGGACGCCGTGCCCGCGGTGGACAGGACGCCGAGGGCCAGGGTGAGGGCCAGGGCGGCGGAGAGGGCGGGGGTGCGCTTCACTGCGGTCCTCCGGGTCGGAGCGGTCGGGTCGGCTCAGGTGAGGTCGGCTCAGGTCTGGTCGGGTCGAGTAGCCCCGGTCAGGTGGTCAGGGCCTTCGGCCGCGTGCATGCTGTCATGCGCATGTGAACGCGAGTTGACGTGTCACCGACGGCAAATCGCCACCCTGGCCGGAATGATGACCCCGAGTCGGCCGAACTCACGATCTTTCGGACAGTGGACGATCAAGCTCTTGATCTCCGGCCGGGCGGCTTCTAGATTGCGGTGCAATGTCACACTGAGCCGACCGACGCGGCCTTCCTGGGGGACCGGTGCCGGACACCGCACAGCAAGTACCGCTCCAGACCACCGAGAAGCTGCCCCGGGTGTTCTACCGGCTGGCGCTGGGCGACGCGCTCTCCACCTACGGGAGCCAGCTCGACCTGGTGGCGCTGAGCCTGTTCGCCTACGAGGCGGCCGGGAACGCGCTCGGCACGGCCGGGTACCTCATCCTGCGTCTGACCGGCGGTTTCGCCGGTGGACTGGTCAGCGGGCGGCTCGTCGCCCGGGTCGACCGGCGGCGGCTGATGACGGGCTGCGCCCTCGCCCAGGCGGTGGCGCTGGTCGTGGTGGCCCTCGCCCCGGCGTCCGCGCGGATCCCGGTGCTCTACCCGCTCGCGCTGGTCTTCGGCGGCGCGGCCGCGGTGTGCGCCGTCGCGCTGCGCACCAGCATCCCGGAGATGGTCGGCGCCGAGCGCCGGGCCCGTGCCAACAGCCTGATGGCGAGCTGCCGTTCGGCCGCCATGGTGCTCGGCTTCGCCTCCGCCGGTGTGGTGGTGGCGTGGGCCGGGTTCCGTGCGGCACTGCTGATCGACGCGTCGAGCTTCGTGGTGTTCGCCGCCGTGGTGCTCAGGCTGCCGTTGCGCACCCGGGCCGAACCCGCCGAGCAGGCGGCCGGACAGGCCGCCGGCGCGGCCGCGACCGGTACCACCGCCGACACCGAGCCCGACAGGGCTGCCGACGGCGGCAAGGCGAAACGATTCGGCAGCCGGTGGCAGGCGCTGGTGGTGCTGCGCGCGGCCCCCGTGGTCGGTGCGATGGCGGCGATCCGACTGCTGGACGCCTTCGGCTCCGCCGCGCACAACATCAGCCTGCCGGTCTTCGCCAACCAGCACGACCCCGGCAACCCGGCCGCGCTGCTGGGCATGTTCTGGGCCACCTGGGCGGTCGGCAACCTCGGTGCCCAACAACTGGTCTCCCGGCTCATGCTGCGCCGGGGCATCGAACCGGGCGAGCGCGCCTTCGCCCTGGGGACCTGCCTGATGTCCGGCTGCTTCATCCTGGTCTTCACCGGACTGCCGACCCCGCTGTTCCTCCTGGTGGCGATCGGCGCGGGGCTCGGCGACGGCTTCACCGAGATCTCGTACACCACCCGGATCCAGGCGCTCACCGACGAACGGCGCGGCCAGGCCTTCGGGTTGCTCGCCTCCGCCGAGAACGTCGGCATGGGCACCGGGATGCTGCTGAGCGGATCGCTGCTGGCCCTGCTCAGCCCGCTGACCGTGGTCGGCGTCTCGCACGCCGTCCCGATCGTGCTGGCGCTCGGCTTCCTGGTCCTGGTCGGCCGGGCCCGGAAGCGCTGACCCGCACCACCCGGCCACGCACCACCCGGCCACGCACCGCCGGACCACGTACCGCCCGACCGTACCCGCGACCACCGTGCACCGTGCCACCGCACCCGCAAGTACCGCGCCACCGGATCCGCCGACGCCCCACCGGGCCGCAGGCGACCCCGATCCGCCCACCCTCCGCAACCCGGGGCAGCCCTACCCGCGCACGCCCCGCACCGATCCGAAAGGTGCCGTCGCCGATGAGCCCCACCGGTTCCGAGCGCGCCCGGCTGCGCGCCCTGGAGGCCCGGCTGCTGCTGCGTCCCGAGGTCGCCGACTGCGCAGTGCTGCCGGTCGAGCGCGCCGACGGCCGCCTCGGCCTGCTGGCCTACCTGGTGCCCGCCGCCGACACCGACCCCGTCGCGCTGCGCCGCCGGGCCACCGCCGCCCTGCTGGACGCCGACCCGGGCACCGAGGTGCACCTCCTGGACGGCATCGTGCGGACCGCGCTGGGCGAACCCGACCGCGCCGCCCTCGCCGCCGCCGCGGCCCGGCCGCCGGCCGGCGCCGGGCCCGCGCTCCGCCACCTGCGCGAACTCACCCCGCACTGGCGGCCGTTCGGCGCCGCCGGCACGGCCGCCGGTGCGACCCCGGGCGGTTCGACGGCCGGTTCGACGGCCGCGCCCGAAGAGGCCTCGTCCGAAGAGGTTACGCCCGAAGAGGCCGTACCCGAGGAGCCCGGGAGCGAGGACCCCGGGACCGAGGCGGTCGGCGCCCCGCTGCCCGCCCCGGCTCCGGACGCGCCGCGCACCCTGCCCGAGGCCCTGCTGCGCGCCGCCGAACGGCACCCGGACCGCGGCCTGCACCTGGTCCGGGCCGACGGCGGGGCGACCAGGCTGACCTACCGCCGGCTGCTGGAGCGGGCCCGGGAGACCCTCGCCCTGCTGAGCGCCGCGGGGCTGCGGGCGGGCGACCGGGTGATCCTCCAGGTCCCGGACCAGGAGGGCTACTTCACCACCCTGTGGGCCTGCCTGCTGGGCGGGGTGCAGCCGGTCACGGTCGCTCGTCCGCCCGCGTACGACCAGCCCAACCCGGTCCTGGAGAAGCTCTGGCACGCCTGGCAGACGCTGGCGGAGCCGCCGGTGCTCGCGGGCGGTCCGGCCGTGGCGGGCCTGGCCCGGCTCGAGGAGCTCTACCCGGCGCCGGGCCTGCGGGTCATCGCGGTCGACCGCCCCGCCGACGGCGCCGCCGCAGCCGTCGGCGCGGGCGCCGAGCACGCCCCGGACCCTGGCGACGTGGCCATCCTCCAGCTCTCCTCCGGCAGTACCGGCCGCTCCAAGGCGGTGCAGATCACCCACCGCGGCATCCTGGAGTACGTGGCCGGCGCGGTCGCCCAGGGCACCCTGCCCGAGGACGTCACCGTCAACTGGCTGCCGCTGGACCACGTCGCCGGGCTGCTGATGTTCCACCTGCGTGACGTGGCGCTCGCCGCCGACCAGGTGCAGGTGCCCACCGAGCTGGTGCTCGCCGACCCGCTGGTCTGGCTGGACACCCTGGAGCGCTACCGGGGCGCACACTCCTGGTCGCCCAACTTCGGCTACCGGCTGGTCGCCGAGGCGGTGCGGGCGGCCGGCCCCGGCCGGAGCTGGGACCTCTCCTCGGTCAAGTCCCTGATCAACGCGGGGGAGCAGTGCACCGAGGCGGTGCTGGACGAGTTCCTGGCCGCCACCGGCCCGTTCGGCGTACGGGCGGAGCACGTGCTGCTCGGCTGGGGCATGGCCGAGACCTGCACCGTCATCACCTACAAGCGCTACCACGAGGACGGCGCCCGCCGGCTGGTGCGCACCGACTCGCTGACCGGCCGGCTGGAGCCCGCGGACCCGGACTCCCCGGAGCGCGGCACCGCGTTCCTCAGCATGGGGCGCCCCGCCCCCGGCGCCCGGATACGGGTGGCGGGCGAGGACGGCCGGGCCCTGCCCGAGCACCGGGTCGGCCGGCTCCAGGTCGACTCCGGCCGGGTGACGCCGGGTTACCTGAACAACCCGGCCGCCGACGGCGAGGCCTTCGTCGGCGACGGCTGGTTCGACACCGGGGACCTCGCCTTCCTGGCCGACGGTGAGGTGGTGCTCACCGGCCGGCGCAAGGAGATCATCATCGTCAACGGGGTGCACCACTTCTGCCACGAACTGGAGGACGTGGTCGCCTCGGTGGCGGGGGTGCGCTCCGGGCACGTCGCCGCCTTCGGGGTCCCGGACGAACGCACCGGCACCGAACAGCTGGTGATCGCCTATGTGCCGAACGACCCGGACGCCCCCGCAGCCCCGGTGGCCGCCGAGGTCCGCCGGGTGCTGGCCGCCCGGCGGCAGCCGGCCCCCGCCCTGGTGCTGCCGGTGCCGGCGGCCGACTTCCCGCGCACCACCAGTGGCAAGATCCAGCGCACCGCACTGCGCGGGCGCCTGCTCGACGGCGGGCTCGACGAGCACCTCGTGGCGATCGACCTGGCGGAGGCCAACGCCCGGACCGTTTCCGACTGCGTGCGTCGGATCGTCTGGGAACCCCGCCCGGCGCCGGACGCCCCTGAGGCTCCGGAGGATTCCGAGGATTCCGAGGCTCCCGCGGATTCCGAAGGTTTCGAAGATCCTGAAAGTTCCGAGCCTCCGGAGCCGACCCTGCTGCTCGGCCCGGCCGGTCCCGGGACCCTCGCCGAGGCACTGGCCGCCGCCCTGCCCGGGGCCGTCCTGGTGGAGCAGCCGCCGACCGCCGACCCCGCGCAGTGGCGGCGGGCGCTCGGCGCCGAGCGCCCCGGGCGGGTGGTCCACCTCTGGGGCGCGGACGGCGGGCCCGCCGCGTCGTCGGACGGCGTACCGCCGGACGTAGCCCTGCTCGCCCTGCTGCGGGCCCTCGCCGAGCGGCCGCCGACCGGCGAGCTGGTCACCGTCAGCGCCGGACTGCACGCCGTACTGCCCGGTGAACTCCCCGACCCGGCGGCGGCGTTGACGGCGGCACTGACCGCCGGGGCGAGAGCCGAGCAACTGGTGCCCGCCGCCCGGCACATCGACCTGCCGACCGGTCCGCCGCCCGCCGAGCAGGCCGCCGCCCTGCTCACCCTGCTGGCCGAACCCCGGCCGGAGCCGGAGAGCGCCTGGCGCCGGGGCCGTCCGTGGGTGCCCAGGCTCGGACCGGTTGAACCCGGCACCGCCACCGACGCCCCCGCCGACGAGGGCTGCTCGCTGCTCTCGCCCGGCGCCCGCTACCTGGTCACCGGCGGCCTCGGCGGGATCGCCGCCGAGCTGCTGCCCGGCCTGCTGCGCGACCACGGCTCCCGACTGCTGCTGATCGGCCGCACCGACCTGGACGCGCCCACCGCCGAGGCGGCCGAACGCCGCGCCGCGCTGCACCGGCTGTCCGGTTACGGCGGCCGGGTCGACTACCGCCGCGCCGACGTGACGGACCGCGAGCAGCTGGCCGCCGTGGTCGCCGAGGCCGAACGGGACTGGGGAGCACCGCTGGACGGCGTGCTCCACCTGGCCGGCGCCTACCGGATCGCCCTGCTCTCCGGCACCGGCCCGGACGACTGGCGGGAGGCGGTGCGTGCCAAGACGACCGGCACGGACCACCTCGTCGAGCTGGTCCGGCAGCGCCCCGGCGCCCAGTTCGTCGGCTTCTCCTCGATGGTCGGCTTCCAGGAGGCCGTCGGCTCCACCGCGTACGCCGCCGCCAACCGCTACCTGGAGAGCGCGGTCGAACGGCTGCACCGGAAGACCGGCACCCCGGCCTGGACGATCTCCTGGGGCCTGTGGAGCCGGGTCGGCATGAACCGCGCCACCGACCACGAGCAGGCCTCCGCCGCCCGGGGCATCGCCGTGCTGAGCGCCGCGCAGGGCCGCCGGCTGGCCACGCTGCTGTTGGCCGGCGCCCCGGGCCGCTGGTACGCCGGGCCGGACCCGAGCGCCCCCGCCGCGCGCCGCCACCTGCTGGCGACCGCGCCTCGGCCGGTCCCGGAGGCGCCCGCCGGCCGTACGGACGAGGACCGGCCCCCGCAGCGGGTTTCCGAGCCCGCCCCCGCCGCGGCCGCCCCTGCCGAGCCCACCCCTGCCGCCGCCTCGCCGGTCTCCACCGAGCTGCGCCGGACCGTCCTGGACGCCTTCGAGACGGTCCTCGACGCCCCGCTCGACCCGGCCCGCCCGCTGGCCGAACTCGGCATCGGTTCGCTCCAGTTGATGCGGGTGCACGGCGCCCTCAGCGCGGCCCTGCCGACGCCCCCGGCGCCCACCGAACTCTTCCGGCACCCCACCGTGGACGCCCTGATCGCCCACCTGACCGAGGCCCCCGCGCCGGCCCAGGCCACCGCGACCGCCACCGCGACCGCCACCGCGACCGGCACCGCGAGCGGCACCGCCCCCGGGGCCCCGGCGGGCGACGACCGCCGGATCGCCGTCGTCGGCCTGGCCCTGCGCTTCCCCGGCGCCGACACCCCCGAGCAGTACTGGCGCAACATCGTCGACGGCGTCCGCAGCACCACCCGGTTCACCGAGGAGGAGCTGGCGGCTGCCGGACTGCGCCCCGAGGAGTACCGGCACCCCGACTTCGTCCCGGTGACCGGGGCACTGCCCGACACCGACCGCTTCGACGCCGAGGCCTTCGGCATCAGCGGCACCGAGGCCGCCCTGATGGACCCCCAGCAGCGCCTGCTGCTGGAGATCTGTCGCCAGGCCCTGGAGGACGGCGGCTACGACGCCCCCGACCCGCACCGCCGGGTCGGCGTCTTCGCCGGCACCGGGATGACCCTGTACGCGCTGCGCACCTACTACCAGCACACCCTGGCCGGCACGGCCGACCCGGCCCAGCCGGTGTCCGCGCTGCAGACCGCGATCGGCAACCAGGCCGACTTCGCCGCCACCCGGGTCGCCTACCGGCTGGGCCTGACCGGCCCGGCGATCGGCGTGCAGACCGCCTGCTCCACCTCGCTGGTCGCGGTGCACCTGGCGGCACAGTCGCTGCTCGCCGGTGACTGCGACCTGGCCCTGGCCGGAGCCGCCGCCCTGCACATCCCGCAGGCCGCCGGATACCGCTACGAGGAGGGGTCGATCCTCTCGCCCGACGGCGAGTGCCGGGCCTTCGACGCGGCGGCCGCCGGCACCGTCGGCGGCAACGGGGTCGCGGCCGTCCTGCTCAAGCGCCTGGACCGGGCACTGGCGGACGGCGACACCGTGCACGGCGTGATCCTCGCCTCCGCCGTCAACAACGACGGCGGGCTCAAGGTCGGCTACACCGCGCCCAGCGTGGACGGGCAGGCGGCCGTGATCGGCCGGGCCCTCGACCTGGCCGGGGTGCCGGCCGAGAGCGTCGGCTACGTCGAGGCGCACGGCACCGGCACCCCGCTGGGCGACCCGATCGAGTTCCGGGCCCTGGCCCAGGCGTTCCGGGCCCGGACGCGGGCCGCGGACTTCTGCTCGCTCGGCTCGGTCAAGCCCAACATCGGCCACCTGGACACCTGCGCCGGAATGGCCGGGCTGATCAAGGCCCTGCTGGTGCTGCGGCACGGCACCGTCCCGCCGCTGGTCAACTTCGACCGCCCCAACCCGGCGCTGGAGCTCGCCGGAAGCCCGTTCCGGCTCGCCGCCGAGCGCCGCGACTGGCCGGCCGGCGCCACCCCGCGCCGGGCCGGGGTCAGCGCACTGGGCGTCGGCGGCACCAATGCCCACCTGGTGCTGGAGGAGGCCCCGGCGTCGTCCGCGCCCGGTGCCGCCGACGGCCCCCGGCAGGAGGCGCCGACCGTCCTGCCGCTCTCCGCCCGTACGGAACAGGGCCTGACCGCCCTGGCCGGGCTGCTGCGCGACCGCCTGGCCGCCGGACCGGCGCCCGCCCCCGGCGACCTGCCGCTCACCCTGGGCGGCGGGCGCCGCGCCCTGCGCCACCGGCTCGCCGTCACCGGCGCCGGTCCGGCGGACCTGCTCCGCGGCCTGGAGGCCCACCTGGCGGGCCGCGGCTCGGCCACCGCACCGGTACGCCGCGAGGCCCCGCGCGGTGACGTCCGGCCGGTGCTGCTCTTCACCGGCCAGGGCGGCCAGTACCGGGGCATGGCCGCCGAACTCCACCGCGCCTTCCCGGTCTTCCGGGCCGTCCTGGAGGAGTGCGACCGGCTGCACCGCGAGGCCTGGGACGAACCGCTGCTGCCGCTGCTGCTCGACCCCGTGCCCGAGGGCGCCGCCGACGACTGGACCACCGAGGCCGCGCAGCCCGCGCTGTTCGCCCTGCAAGCGGCCCAGCTGCGGCTCTGGCAGGAGCTCGGGCTGCGCCCGGCCGCCGTCGCCGGGCACAGCGCCGGCGAGTACGCGGCCTTCCACGCGGCCGGCGCCCTCGACCTCGCCGACGGGATGTTCCTCACCGCGCTGCGCGGCCGGCTGATGCACCGGGCGACCGCTCCCGGCGCGATGACGGCGGTGATGGCCGGTCCGCAGCGGCTCGCCGAACTCGCCGACTGGCTGCCCGGGGTGGAGCTCGCCGTGGTCAACGGCGCCGGCCAGTGCGTGCTGTCCGGCCCGCCGCGGGACATCGCGGCCGCCCAGGCCGTGCTGGCCGCCGAGGGCGTGACCACCGAACGACTCGCCACCGACCGGGCGTTCCACTCCCGGCTGCTCGACCCGGTGCTCGCACCGTTCCGCGAACAGCTCGCCCGGCTGCGGCTGCGCCCGCTGACCGTACCGCTGGTGAGCAACCTGGGCGGCGAGGTGCTGGCCCCCGGCACCGTGCCCACGCCCGACTACTTCGTCCGGCAGACGAGGGAGTGCGCGCGCTTCGACCAGGTGCTCGCCGCCCTGGACGGGCAGGGCCACGAACTGTTCCTGGAGCTCGGCCCGCACCCGACGCTCACCGGCATGGGCCGCCGGGAGCTGCCGCACCGCCACTTCGTGGCCGGTGCCCGCCGCGGCGCCCCGCAGGAGCCGCAGTTCGACGCCGCGGCCGGAGCGCTGTGGTCCCACGGCGTCCCGATCGACTGGGCGCGGTTCGCCGCCGCCCGTGACTGGCCGGACGGCCCGGCCCGCCGGGTGCCCCTGCCGACCACCGTCTACCAACGCCGCCGCCACTGGTTCACCGCCCCCGACCGGCCGACGACCACCGAGGACCCCGCCATGCACCAGGCACCGCCGCCCCAGCCGACCGCCCCGGCGGCCGCCGTCCCAGCGTCCGCTGTCCCGGCCGCCGTCCCCGCCGCCGCAGCAAGCCCCGAGCAGCTCGCCGAGGAGGCGGTGCTGCGCCGGGTGCTGGAGCAGACGGCCCGCCAGCTGGGCCACGACGAGGGGGCGGTCGGCGCCGACGACCCCTTCTTCGACCTGGGCGCCGACTCGCTCGGGATGATCAACATGATCCGGGACCTGGAGCGCGCCTTCCGGGTGCGGATCTCGATGCGCGAACTGTTCGAGGCGGCGGACACCCCGGCCCGGCTGGCCGGGCTGATCGCCGACCGGCTGGAGCCCGACGTCCGGGACGGGCTGCTCCCGGCGGCCGCGCCGGAGCCGGTCGCGGCCCCGGCGCCCCTGGCCGCAACGCCCGCCCTCCCCGTACCGGCCGCGCCCGCCGCACCCGTCGTACCCGCCGCGACCGTTCCGTCCGCGCCCGCTCCTGCCGCGCCCGTCCCGGCACTTCCGTCCGCACCCCCGGTCCCGGTCCCGCTCGCCTCCGCCCCGGTGACCGACGGCACCGGCCTGATCGAGCGCCAGCTCGCGCTGCTCGGCCAGTTCTCCGACCTGATGCGCGACCAGCTCGGCCTGCTGGCCGGGACCGGGCCGGCGCCCGCGACCGGGGCGGTACCGCCCGCGCCCCTCCCGGTGGCGGCCCCCGCCGCCCTGCCCCCGTCCGTCGCCCCGGTCGTCGTCCCGGCCGTCGAGGCCCCGCTTCCCGCCGCCGCCCCCGCGCCGGCCGCCCCGCAGGTGCACGGCCCCCGGGTGACCGTCTCCCGCGAGTCCGGCATGGCCGCCGGCGGCCTGACCGAGCAGCAGCGCGCCCACGTGGACGGGCTGGTCGCCCGCTTCACCGCCCGTACCGCCGCCTCCAAGGCGGTCACCCGCCGCCACCGCCGCACCCTCGCGGACAGCCGCGCCGTGGTGGGCTTCCGCTCCTCGACCAAGGAGATGCTCTACCCGCTCGCGGCCCGCCGGGCCCGGGGCTCCCGGCTGGAGGACCTCGACGGCAACACCTACGTCGACATCACCATGGGCTTCGGCGTCCTGCTCTTCGGCCACGACCCGGAGTTCGTCGCCGAGGCCGTCCGCGAGCACCTGGCCGGCGGGCTGCGGCTGGGCCCGCGCGGCCCGGAGACCGGGGAGGCCGCCGAGCTGCTGGCCGAGCTGACCGGCACCGAGCGGGTCGCCTTCGCCAACTCCGGCACCGAGGCGAACGCCGGGGCGATCCGGCTCGCCCGCGCCTTCACCGGCCGGGACAAGATCGTCATGTTCGAGGGCTCCTACCACGGCCACTTCGACCACACCCTGGGCCGGACGGTGGGCCACGGCGCCGACCGGGAGACCGTCCCGGTGTCGAGCGGCATCCCCGGCAGCGCCGTCGCCGACCTGATCGTGCTGCGGTACGGCGATCCGCAGAGCCTCCAGGTCATCGAGGAGCTCGGCGACCGGATCGCCGCCGTACTGGTCGAACCGGTGCAGAGCCGCCACCCGGGCCGCCAGCCGGCCGAGTTCGTCCGCTCGCTGCGCGAACTGACCGCCCGCCGCGGCATCGTGCTGCTCTTCGACCAGATGCTCACCGGCTTCCGGCCCCACCTGCGCGGCGCCGAGGGCTTCTGGGGCGTGACCCCGGACCTCTCCACCTACGGCAAGGTGCTCGGCGGCGGCTACCCGATCGGCGCGATCGCCGGGCGGGCCGACATCCTGGACGGGATCGACGGCGGCCACTGGGACTACGGGGACGACAGCTACCCGCCGAAGGACACCACCTTCTTCGGCGGCACCTACATCCAGCACCCGCTGGCGATGACCGCGGCCGGTGCCGTGCTGCGCCACCTCAAGGAGGCCGGCCCCGGCCTCCAGGAGCGGCTGAACGCCCGCACCGACGAACTGGCCGCGACCCTCAACGGGTTCTTCGAGGAGGAGGAGTTCCCGCTCCGGCTGGCCCACTTCGGCTCGCTGTTCCGGTTCGAGCCGCGGGCCGACGTGGAGCTGTTCTTCCCGGAGCTGCTGACCCGCGGGGTCTACGTCTGGGAGTGGCGCAACTTCTTCCTCTCCACCGCCCACACCGACGGCGACCTGGAGTTCGTGGTCGACGCCGTCCGGGAGTCGCTGCGCGGCCTGCGGCGCGGCGGCTTCTTCCCGGCCTCGCCCGGGGTGCGGCTCCCGGCCCCGACCCCGCGCCCGGCGGCCGACCTGCCCGAACTGCCCGCACTCACCACGGAATCCCGCACCGGTACCGGGGCCGAGCCCGTTCCGTACCACCCGGTGAGCGACCCGCAGCGCCCGGTCGATTTCAGCCTGTACTTCTTCGGCGACTACCCCCAGGACTCCCCGGAGGACGAGAAGTACCGCATCGTCCTGGAGAGCGCCCGCTTCGCCGACCGGCACGACTTCCACGCCGTCTGGCTGCCGGAGCGCCACTTCCACTCCTTCGGCGGGATCTTCCCCAACCCCTCGGTGCTGGCGGCCGCGCTGGCCCGGGAGACCAGCCGGATCCGGCTCAACGCGGGCTGCGCGGTGCTGCCGCTGCACCACCCCGTCCGGGTGGCGGAGGAGTGGTCGGTGGTGGACAACCTGTCCGGCGGCCGGGTCGGGCTGGGCTGCGCCAGCGGCTGGCACCCCAACGACTTCCTGTTCTTCCCGGAGAACTACGGCGGCCACAAGGAGCTGATGCACCGCCAGGTCGACACCGTCCGGGCGCTGTGGCGCGGCGAGCCCTACCGCGGCCGCAACGGCAACGGGGAGCCGATCGAGGTGACCCTGCACCCGCGCCCCTTGCAGGAGCAGCCGCCGATGTTCACCGCGATCGTCGGCAACCCGGACAGCTTCCGCGAGGCCGCCCGGCACGACCTCGGCGTGATCACCAACCTGATGACCCAGGACATCGCCCAACTCGCCGAGAACGTCGCCCTCTACCGGCGCACCCGGGCCGAGCACGGGCTGGACCCGGAGGCCGGCCGGGTGGTGGTGCTGGTCCACACCTACCTGGGCGCCGACCTCGCCACCGCCCGCGCGCAGGCCTACCGCCCGTTCTGCCACTACCTGCGCTCCTCGCTCTCGCTGTTCGGGCAGATGGCCAACAGCCTCGGCCTGACCCTGGACTTCGAGAACACCCGCGAGGAGGACCTCGAGTTCGTGCTGGAGCGCGCCTACGAGCGCTACTGCGCCTCGCGCGCCCTGATCGGCACCCCGGAGAGCGTCGGGTCCGTGCTCGCCGAGCTGCGGGCGGCCGGCGCGGACGAGATCGCCTGCTTCGTCGACTTCGGGCTCGCCCCCGACCTGGTGGCCGCCGGCCTGCCGCAGATCGACGCGCTGCGCCGCTCCACCGAGCGGGGCGCCGCGCTGTCCTACGCGCAGCAGCGGATGTGGTTCCTGCACCGGATGCTGCCCGACGCCGCCCAGTACAACGAGGTCAAGGCCGTCGAACTGGACGGCCCGCTGGACCCGGAGGCGCTCGACACCGCGCTGCGCGCGCTGGTGGAGCGGCACGTCGGGCTGCGCACCGTCTTCCGGGAGCAGGACGGCGAACCGTTCCAGCAGGTGATCCCGGCGCCGGACGGCCCGGTGCTGGAGCGGGTCCCGGTGCACGGGCCGGCCGAGGAGGCGGTGGCCGCGCTGGTCGCCGCCGAGGGCGCCCGCCGCTTCGACCTGGCCGAGGGCCCGCTGTTCCGCGCCGGGCTGCTGGCGACCGGGCCGGACCGGCACGTCCTGGTGCTGTCCATGCACCACATCGTGATCGACACCCTGTCCACCGTGGTGATCACCCGGGAGCTGGGGGAGCTGTACCGGGCGGCCCGGGAGCAGCGGCCGCACCGGCTGCCCGCGCTCACCACCACCCCGGCCGCCGAAGCCGCCCGGGAGCGGGCCGCGGTGGCCGCCGGGGCCTACGAGGAGAGCCTCGACCACTGGCGCAAGGTGCTGGGCGGCGAGCTGCCGGTGCTGACCCTGCCCACCGACCGGTCCCGCCCCGCCGTACCGGACGGTCGCGGCCGTTCGTACGTCCGCCACCTTCCCGCCGAACTCTCCTCGGGCATCCGGGAGTTGGCCCGCGAGCGGCGCTCGACCCTGTTCATGGTGCTGCTCACCGCCTTCGCCGGGGTGCTCCAGCGCTACAGCGGCCAGGACGAGGTGGTGCTGGGCACTCCGCTGGCCAACCGGGCGGACGGCACCGAGGACCTGGTCGGCTTTTTCGTCAACACCCTGGCGCTGCGGCTGGACCTCACCGGCGAGCCGGACTTCGCCGAGGCGCTGGACCGGGTCCGCTCCACCGCGCTGGACGGCTACGAGCACCAGCAGCTGCCCTTCGAGGTCCTCGTCCAGGAACTGAACCCGCAGCGGGACACCAGCCGCAACCCGCTCTTCCAGGTCATGGTCGAGTTCGAGAACCACGCGGTCTTCGAGCTGGACCTGCCCGGGGTGACGGCCCGCCCGCTGGACCACGTGGTCGACCGCTCCGCCTTCGACCTGGCGCTCTTCCTCACCAACCTCCCCGACGGCATCCGCTGCCACGTGGAGTACGCCGAGACCCTGTTCGACCGGGCCACGGTGGACCGGCTGTTCGACGCCTTCGAGCGGCTGCTGGCCGCCGCCGTCGCCGACCCGGCGCGACCGCTCACCGAGCTGACGGCGGCCCCCGCCGACCCCGCCCTGGAGTGCGGACCGGAGGCGGCGCCGGCGCCCGCGCACCCGCTGGCCCGGGTGGCGGCCACGGTGGCCGACCGGCCGGAGGCCGTCGCGGTGGTCGCGGCCGACGGCACCGCGACCGACTACCGGACGCTGCACGCCAGGGCCGAGGGCCTGGCCCGCCGGCTGCTCGCCGCCGGGGTACGGGAGGGCGACCGGGTGGCCGTGCTGCTGCCGCGCTCGGCGGACCAGGTGGCCGCGCTGCTGGCCGTGCTGCGGCTGGGCGCCGTCCTGGTGCCGATCGACCCGGTGCAGGGCGCGGAGCGCTGCCGGCTGATCGCCGCGGACAGTGCCCCGACCGTGCTGCTCACCGCCCGGGGCACCGACCTGATGGGCATCTCGCTGCCGACCGTCCACACCGACACCGACACCGACACCGACACCGGGCCCGCGGGCGGGGCGGAACTGCCGCCGCTGCCCGTCCCGTCGGCGCAGTCCGCCGCCTACCTGCTGTACACCTCCGGCTCCACCGGCCGCCCCAAGGGCGTGCTGATGCACACCCTCGGCCTGGCCTCGCTGATCGACTGGAACGTCGCCGAGCACCCGGCCGCCCGCACCCTGCAGTACGCCTCCTGCGGGTTCGACGTCAGCGTCCAGGAGATGCTGACCACACTGGCCGGCGGCGGCACCCTGCTGCTGATCGAGGAGGAGACCCGCTACGACATCACCGCGCTGGCCGCCGTGGTCCGCGCCACCCGGGCCGAGCGGCTGCACCTGCCGTACACCCCGCTGGCCGCGCTGGTCGCGGCGCTCGGTGACGAACCGGCGCCCCACCTGCGCGAACTGATCCAGGGCGGCGAGCAGTTGCTGCTCACCCCCGCCCTGCGGGCGTTCCTGGCCCGTAACCCCGGCTGCCGGCTGCTGAACCACTACGGCCCCACCGAGACCCACGGGGTCACGGCCGGCGAGGCCACCCCGGACGGACCGGACCACGCCTCGATCGGCCGCCCGGTGCCGGGAACCCGGATCGTGCTGCTGGACGCCGCCGGACGCCCCGTCCCGGCCGGGGCCGTCGGCGAGATCCACGTGCTCGGCGTCCAGGTCGGGCTCGGCTACCCCGGCCGGGCGCAGGAGAGCGCCGCCGTCTTCACCGACACCCCGGAGGGCCGCCGCTACCGCACCGGCGACCTCGGCCGGTGGCGGCCGGACGGCACCCTGGAGTACCTCGGCCGGGCCGACCGCCAGGTCAAGGTACGCGGCTACCGGATCGAACCGGGCGAGGTCGAGACCGTGCTGCGGACCGTGCCGGGCGTGCGCGGCGCCGCCGTGACGGGACGCCGGACGGCGACGGGCACCGCGCTGGCCGGGTACGTCCAGTGCGCGGCCGCCGACCTGCCCCGGGTGCGCGACCGGCTGGCCGACCTGCTGCCCGAGCACATGGTGCCGGGGCTCTGGGCCGCGGTCGCCGAACTGCCGTTCAGCGTCAACGGCAAGCTCGACACCACCGCCCTGCCGGAGCCGCTGCCGCTGGGCGCCGGACTGGCCGCCGTCGCCCCGGCCACCGAACTGGAGCGCACCGTGCAACGGCTGTGGGAGGAGGAACTCGGCCGCCCCACAGGGGTGGAGACCTCCTTCTTCGACCTCGGCGGCCACTCGCTGGCCGCCACCCGGCTGCTGAACCGGGTCCGCGAGGCCACCGGGCTGCGGATCGGCGTGCTGGAGTTCTTCCGCCGCCCCACCATCCGGGCGATGGCCGCCCACCGCCCGGCCGTCCAGGACCGCCCGGCCCCGGCCTACGAGGAGGGCGAGCTGTGACCGCCCCCGCCCCCGTATCCACCGCCGACCAGGGCTGGGACCGCCTGGTCCGGCTGCTCGACGAGCGCGGGATCGTGCTGCGCACCACCGGCGAGCGGCTCGGCTACCTCGCCCCGGCCGGCGCGCTGGACGAGGAGGCCGCCGGGCTCGTCCGGGCGCACCGGGACCGGCTGCTGGCCGTCCTGACCGGCTCCGGCGCGGCGCTCGCCGCCGCGCCGGCCGGGCTGGCCCAGCGCCGGCTGTACGGGATGCACGGCCGCTCCGCCGACCCGGCGGTGTGGAACATCACCCAGCGCATCACCCTGCGCGGCCCGCTCGACCCCGAGCGGCTGGCCGCCGCCCTCACGGCGCTGAGCGAGCGCCACGAGAGCCTGCGGACCGGCTACCGGCACACCGACCTGGGCCTGCTCCAGCAGGTGCGGCCGAACACCCCGGTGGAGCTGCCGGTCGAGGACCTGCGCACGCTCGACCCGGCCGCCCGGGACGCGGCGCTCGCCGGGGCCACCCGGGCCGAGGGCGCCCTGCCGTTCGACCTGGACGGCGACCGACTGCTGCGCGCTCGGCTGCTGCGCACGGCCGAGGACGTCGCGGTGCTGCTGCTGTCGCTCCACCACATCGTGGTCGACGGCTGGTCCCTGGCCACCCTGCTGGCCGACCTGGGCGCGCTGTACCGCGGGGACGGCGCCGCGCTGCCGGACCCCGGCCGGATGACCGACCACGCCTGCTGGGAGCGGACCGTGGTCACCCCGGCCGCCGTCACCGAGGCCCTCGACCACTGGGCCCACGTCCTGGGGGACACCCCGCCGGCGGTGGACCTGCCCACCGACCGGCCGCGCCCCAAGCAGCGCTCCGGGCGCGGCGGCACCCTCGCCTTCCGCGTCCCGGCCGGGTCGGCCGAGGCGGTGCGCCGCTGCGCCGCCGGGCGCTCCACCACCGCCTCGGCGGTGCTGCTCGCCGCCTACGCCCGGCTGCTCGGCGAGCTGACCGGGGCGGCGGAGACCCTGGTGGTGCTCTCGTACGCCAACCGCACCCGGCCGGTGGACGAGCAGGTCGTCGGCCTGCTCACCACCGGCCTGCCGATCCGGCTGCCCACCCGCCCGCCCGGCGGGTTCGGGGCCTCGGTGGACACGGCGGCCAGGGCGGTGGCCACCGCCCTGGACCACGCCACGGTGCCCTTCGGCCAGCTGGTCGAGCCGCTGCGCGAGCGCGGCGTCCGGCTGCCGGCCGGGTACCCGCAGGTCCTGCTCGCGGTGCAGAGCACCCCGGCGATCGCCCTCGACCTCCCCGGCCTGGCCGTCGAGGTCGAGGACGTGCCGGGCCCCTCCACCCGCGCCGACCTCTCCGTGCTCCTCACCCCGGACGCGGACGGCTACGCGGGCCTGGCCGAGTACGACGCCGACCTGTTCGACGCGGGGACGGTCCGGTCCTGGCTGGAACGGATGGTGGCGGACCTGGCCCGGGAGCTGACGGACTGACCGTTCCGGCCGCCCGCCCGGCGTGCGGAACCGGCCCGCGCCCCCCGGCAATCCGGCCGGAACTCCGGAAGATCGGACCAACTCTCGTTCTGTACACGTAAGATGACGCAGAGTTGGGTCCGGTCCGTTCGGAGCGGGCCGGGCAGGACCTGTCGGAGAGGGCCGTGCGAGAGATGCGCTTCACCGTCCTGGGGCCGCTGCGGGCCTGGTCCGCCGACCGGGAGATGCGGATCAACCGGGCCAGGGACCGGGCGGTGCTCGCGGTGCTCCTCGCCGCCCAGGGCCGGACCGTCCCGGTGGGCGAGATCGTCGACGGGGTGTGGGGCGAGGAGGCGGACGGCGCGCCGGACCGGCCCGCCGCCCTGCCCGGCCACGTCTACCGGCTCCGCAAGGTGCTGGACGGCGCGGCGCCGGACCGGACCGGCCCGAGCGTGCTGCGGCACCAGGGCAAGGGCTACCGGCTGGACGTCGACCCGGGCGCCGTCGACCGGACGGCCTTCCTGGCCGGGCTCGCCGACGCCGCCACCGCCCGCCGCAACTGGCAGCCCGAACGCGCCCGCACCCTGCTCTCCGGCGCACTCGCGCTCTGGTCCGGCCCGGCCCTGGACGACGTGCCGGGGCCGTTCGCGGCCCACGAACGCCGCCTGCTGGCGGGCCGCCGGGAGGAGGCACTGCGGCACTGCCGGGAGCTCGACCTGGAGCTCTCCGGCCACCCGGCGCCGGTGCCGACGCCACCCACCCGGGCGGTTCGACGGCCCTTCCACCTGCCCCCCGATCTACCCGACTTCACCGGACGCCGGGCCCAACTGGCCGCCGTCGCGGCGCTGCTGGCCGGTCCGGCCGGCCGCACGGCGCCGCTGGCCACCGTGACCGGCCCGCGCGGCGCGGGCAAGAGCGCCCTGGCGGTGCACGCCGCCCACCTGGCCGCCACCGGCTACCCCGACGGCCAGCTGTACGCGGACCTGCACACCACGGGCCCCGACGCCGTGTCCGACACCCTGGCGGCGTTCGTCCGCGCGCTGGGCGTCGAGGACGGGGCCGTACCGCCGGGTCCGGCCGAGCGCCGGGACCTGTTCCACCGGCTGCTGGCCGGACGGCGCCTGCTGGTCGTGCTCGACGGCGCCGCCGCCGTGGCAGCCGTCCGCCCCCTGCTGCCCACGGCGCCGGGCTGCGCCGCCCTCGTCACGCTCGACGGCCCAGGCGGCCCAGGCGGCCCGGGCGGTTCGGACGGCCCGGGCGGTTCGGCCGGGGCGGCCGGGATCGAGGGCGGCGGACACCCCGTCGGTCTCGGCCGGCTCAGCCCACCGGAGGCACTGCTCCTGCTCGGCCGGATCCTCGGCCCGGAGCGGCCGGCCCGCGAGCCGGAGGCCGCCCGGGCCCTGGCGGCCGCCTGCGACCACCTGCCGGGCCCGCTGCGCCGCGCGGCCGACCGGCTGGTCCGCCGCCCGGCCTGGCCGATCTCCGCTCTGCTGCCCCGGCCCGAGGACCCCCGGGCCGAACCGGTCGCGCCGGTCACGGCCTCGGTCACGGCCGTGGGCTGCGGGTCGGGCGGTGGCCGATGAGCCGCCGCGAACCCACCGAGTGCGCGGACGCGCCGGACGGGGTGTGGGCCCACCCCGGGGCCCCGGCAGGCGGCGCGGCCGGACCGCGCTTCGCCCTGCTGGGCCCGCCGGCCGGCTGGTACGACGGACAGCCGCTCGACCTGGGCCGCCGCCAGCAGCGGGCGTTCCTGGCGATGCTGCTGGCCCGCCCCGGCCGGGTGCTGACGGCCGCCGCGCTCGCCGACGGGGTCTTCGAGGAGGGGGCCCTCCCGAACCGCCCCGCCGCCGTACTGGCCACCCACGCCTACCGGCTGCGCAAGGAACTGCGCGGGCACGCCGCCGGGCACCTGCTGGTCACGGTCGACGACGGCTACCGGTTCGACGTGCCGGCCCGGGCCGTCGACCTCGGGGTGTTCGACCTCCTGGTCGGGCAGGCCGACCGGGCGCTGGCCGCCGGCCGGCCGCCGCAGGCCCGCGACCTGCTGGCCCGGGCGCTCGCCCTGCACCGGGGCGAGCCGCTGGCCGGCCTGCCGGGGCGGCACGCGGCCGAACTGCGCGAACACCTGACCCTGCGCCGGATCGCGGCACTGGAGACCAAGCTCGGCCTCGACGTGGAACTCGGGGACAGCCCGTCCTGCCTCGTCGACCTCGGCCGGGCGGTCTTCGCCCATCCGTTCCAGGAGCGCTTCCGGGCCCTGCTGGTGCTGGGGCTGCACCGGGCGGGTCGGCCCGACGAGGCCCGGGCCGTGCACGCCGAAGCCCGGCGCTTCTACCACGACCAGGGTCTGGACTGCGCCGAGCTGGACGCCGTACTGGACCGGATCCGCCGTACCGCCCCGGCCCCGGCCCCGGCACCGGCGGGCCCGAGCGGCCCGGCCCACCGCCCGCGCGCCGTACCGGCCCAGTCCCCGGCCCAGTCCCCGCCTCCGCCTCCGTCCCTGCTCCCGGCGCCCCGGCACCTGCCCTTCGGCATCGCGGACTTCACCGGCCGGCAGAGCGCGGTGGCGAGGCTGACCGCCCTGCTCGCCCCGCCGGACCCGACCGCCGTGGCCGTCGTGGCGGTCAACGGCCTCGGCGGGGTCGGCAAGAGCACGCTGGCCCTGCACGTCGCGCACGCCCTGCGCGACCGCTTCCCCGACGGTCAGCTCCGGCTGGACCTGCGCGGCACCCTGAGCGACCCGCTCGACCCGGCCGAGGCGCTCGCCGACCTGCTCACCGCCCTCGGCGTGCCGGACCGTGCGGTGCCCACCGACCCCGCCGAACGCGCCGCGCTCTACCGCACCACGCTGGCCGGACGCCGGGTGCTGCTGCTGCTCGACAACGCCGCCGACGCCGCCCAGGTGCTCCCGCTGCTGCCGGGCACCCGGAACTGCGCGGTGCTGCTCACCAGCCGCCACTGGCTGGGCCCCCTGCCCGGCGCCCACCACCTCCACCTGGACGCCATGCCGCCGTCCGAGGCGGTCGACCTGCTCGCCGCCGTCGCCGGACGGGCCCGGATCGCGGCCGAGCCCCGGGCGGCCACCGCGATCGTCGCGGCCTGCGGCCTGCTGCCGCTGGCGGTACGGGTGGCCGGCTCTCGGCTGGCCGCCGACCCGGGGCAGCCGCTCGCGGCGCTCGCCGCGAGCCTGGCCGACGAAGGCACCCGGCTCGCCGAACTTGCCTTCGACCACAGTGCGGTGGAACCCGTGCTGGCCCTCTCCTACGCCCGGCTCGGCGCCGCCCAGGCCCGCGCCCTGCGGCTGGTCGCGCTGCCGGACACGCCCGAACTCCCGCTCGCCGCCGCCGGCGCCCTGCTCGACCGCGCCCCCGAGGAGACCCGGGAACTGCTGGAGACGCTGGTCGACCTCAACCTGCTCCAGTCGCCCGCCGCCGACCGCTACGGGCTCCACGACCTGGTGCGGGCGTTCGCCCGCGGCCGGAGCGAGCGGCAGGACGCCCCGGAGGCGCTCACCGCCGCCTTCGCCCGGCTGCTCGACTTCTGCCTCGCCAGCGCCCGCAACGGTGAAGGGAGCGCCCGCCACGTCGACCGGGCCGGGAAGCAGCTGACCGGGGCCACGACGACCGTGCCGGGGCTGACCTTCCGCGGCGTCGACGAGGCCAACGTCTGGATGCTGGCCCAGAGCGCCCTGCACCACGCGGTGATCCACCGGGTCTGCCGGGACCCCGACCTGCCGGCGGCCCGGGCCGCCGACCTGCTGGACACCATGGGATCCTCCCTCTTCGGCCGGGGGTACGCCGGGTCGGTGGCCGAGCTCGCCGGCCGGCTCGCCGACACGGCCCGGGGCCGCGGCGAGCACGCGGCCGAGGCACTGGCCCGCTCGGTGCGCGCGAGCATGCTCTGGCACACCGGCCGCTTCCCCGAGGCGCGCGCCGAACTCGAGCGCGCCCTGCCGCTCTGCCGGGCCCGCGAGCTGCGCCCACTGCGGGCGAGGGCCCTGCACCTCCTCGGCTCCACCGCGCGATTGGAGCGGCGCTACGAGGACGCCATCGTCGCGCTGCGCCGCGCCGTCGCACTCTTCCACGAGCTCGGGGACGAGGGCGCCGAAGGCCTGGCCCTCGGCGAACTCGCCGTCAACCAGGCGCAGACCGGCCGGTTCCCCCAGGCCCGGGCCACCGCCACCCGGGGCGCCGAGCTCACCGGGCGGCACAGCTGCTGCGCGGAGGCCCTCAGCCACTTCTACCTCGCCCGGGTGCTGCACCTCGGTGGCGACCTCGGACCCGCCCTCGTCGAGGCCGAGCACGCCCGCCGGCGGATGCGCCGCTTCGGCCAGACCGACTACCACGTCGCCGCGAGCGTGCTGATCGCCCGGGTCCACCTGGCGGCCGGGCGGGCCGGGGCCGCCGTCCGGGCGGCGCAGGAGACGCTCCCGCTGGCCCGGCAGGCCTCGGGCACCCTGGAGGGGCACGCGCTCGGGATCCTCGGCGAGGCGTTCGCCGCGCTGCGCCGCACCGACCGGGCCAGGAGCTGCCTGAGCGAGGCACTGGGACGGTTCCGGCAACTGGGCCACCTCCGGGACGCGGCCGACATCGAACGGACGCTGCACGGCCTCGCCTGACGGACTCGCGCACGCGTCCGACGCGCTTGCTCATCAAACGTCCATCGCCGTACCCGAACCTTCTGTTGCGCCCGGTCACCGGACCGGGCCGCTACTGAGAGGCAGGACCGTCATGTTCGGCAACGGAGTCAGGAAGACGGCGATCGCCCTGGTCGGCACGGCCTTGGCCGCCGGCCTCGCGCTGGCGGGCACCGGGACCGCCGCGGCGTCCAGCGGTGGCGGCTGCGGCGGCCCCGACTGGGAACAGGCGTGTGTGAGCGCGGGGAACGGCCAGGTCACGGCGACGGCCAACACCAACTTCGGCAACGGCAACTGCACCGAGGAGGTGATCCTCTGGGACTACACCACCGGCGGCAGGGCGCTGGACACCAGCTTCGGCTGCCACACCGGCCCGTACAGCTTCAGCTACACCCTGAGCAACCCGAGCCCGGGCCACGACTACAAGGCCGAGGTGCGCCTCTACTGGAACGGCGGCTCCAACTACGACTACCAGCTCAGCCCGGACCTGTTCTACTGACCGGCGCCGTGTGACGGGGTCACCGGCCCGGGTCCGCCCCGGGCCGGTCACCTCGTCACCGGGCGGGCGTTCAGCCGTTCGCGCGGATCGTCGCGCGGATCCACTCCGCGTAGGCGGGCGCGCTGCTGTAGAGGCCGGGGCCGGCGGAGCACGGCACGTGCCCGCCGACGCCGGGGCCGGAGGTGACGCCGACGAGCTCCCAGCGCCCGCCCCGGCCGCGCTGGAGCTGCGGCCCGCCGGAGTCGCCGAAGCAGGCCATCGCCCGGGGGACCAGGCTGACGGTGCACAGCCGGGTGGGGCCCGCGTAGCCCGGGTCGCACTCGGCCTCGCCCGCCCGGCGGGTCTCCAACTGCTGGAGGCGGTCGGGGAAGCGCAGGCCGCCGAGGTCGCCGGTGTCGACGACGGTGCCGAAGCCGAGCAGCCGGGTCGGGGTGCCGGGGTCGCCGGGCCGCCCGGCGATCGGGATCGGCCGTTCCTTGACGGGGCGGTCCAGCCGGATCAGCGCGACGTCGTTCTGGTTGGGTCCGGCGTTGCCTCCCTGCCGGTACCCGGGGTGGGTGACCGTGCCGGCGATCGCGCGGACGGTGCCGCCGGACCTGCGCTCCGCGCTGCCGATGCGCACGGTGCCCGCAGGCTTCACCAGGTTCGGGTCGACGCAGTGGGCGGCCGTCAGCACCCACTGGCGGTCGATCAGCGAGGCGCCGCAGACCCCGTCGTCCAGGCCCGGTGCCGACACCGGGACGGAGGCCATGAACGGGTAGCGCTGCGGGGCGGCCGTCCCGTTGACGATCGCCCCGGCACTGCCGGCCGTCGCGACCGCGCAGCCGAGGGCGACCGCGGCCACGGTCGCGGCGCGGGCCGTACGACGCTTGCTGGACTTCCCGTTGAACATCGGGGCTCTCCTCGGAGGTAGGACTTTCCGTCTGCCCCTCAGCCTCTCCTTTCCAAGATCCACTGGACCATCCGGACACCAGGTGTACGAACGGTGGGGATTGCCCCCGTACGGCGCCGGGGTGCGGCGTGACCCGTCCGGCGCAGCGTGGCGCGCGGGGCGGGCGGCGGACTGCGATCTTCGGAGGGACCCGGCGGTGCACGACTGCCGGGTCCCCGTCGTTCCGAGACCGTGGAGGCCCGGATGTGGCAGGCTCCCCCCGCCCCCGTCAGCCGTGAGTGGCTTCCCGTCCTGGACATGCCGGCGCCCGCCGAGCAGAACCGCTGGACGGTGCTGCTGCGCCTGCTGCTGCTGATCCCTCAGTTCGTGGTGCTGTGGGTGCTGTCCCTGGTGGCGTTCGTGGTCACCGTGGTCGGCTGGTTCTGCGCGCTGGTCCTCGGCCGGCTGCCCGACTTCGCGGCGACCTACCTCAGCTCCTTCGTCCCGTACGAGGCGAGGGTCACCGCCTATCTGATGCTCACCGTGGACCGCTACCCGCCGTTCCGGTTCAGCGCCCCCGAGTACCCGGTGCAGGTCGGCCTGCGGCCCGGTGAACTGAACCGGCTGGCCGTGCTGTTCCGGATCATCCTGGTCATCCCCGCCTCCATCGTGCAGGGCCTGCTGCACGCGGGCTGGTGGATGGTCTCGTTCATCATC
The DNA here is from genome assembly GCF_042786665.1 of Kitasatospora sp. NPDC059146. Classification (NCBI taxonomy): domain Bacteria; kingdom Bacillati; phylum Actinomycetota; class Actinomycetes; order Kitasatosporales; family Streptomycetaceae; genus Kitasatospora; species Kitasatospora sp. NPDC059146. The sequence continues at coordinate 35,658 of NZ_JBHZCY010000074.1, forward strand.
TGGCTGGTGGTGCTGGTCCTCGGCCGGATGCCGCAGCCGCTCTACGAGGCGACGACCGCGATCCTGCGCTACCAGCTGCGCTACACCGCCTACCTGGTGATGCTCACCTCCGCCTACCCCAAGCGCCTGTTCGGCGAGGAGCCGGGCAGCGAGCCCGAGCGGGTCTCGGCCACCCGCCCGCTGGTGCTGAGCGGCGGCGGGCGCGGCCTGGTGGTGCTCTTCCTGATCCTCGGCGTGGTCTCCTGGGCGACCAGCTCCGTCACCGCCTCGGTCAACACCGACGACAACGACGACGACAACGGGACGAACCCGACCCAGCACGTCATCGCCCCGCTGGTGCCCGGTCCCTCCTGACGGCGGGGCCCCCGGGCGTCAGGACGGGTGCGCCGGGGACGCCTCCCGGGCGGCCTGCTTGACGGCGGCGATCAGCTGGTGGCGGCGGGCGCGCAGGTCCTCGGGGCGGACGGCCAGCGAGACGCTCCCGATCACGGCGCCGTCCGCGCCGAGCACGGGCGCGGCCAGGCAGGCCAGGCCGGTACGGGCCTCCTCGACGTCCAGGGCGACGCCGGTGCGGCGGATCCGGCGCAGCTCCTCGTCGAGCCGGTCGACCGAGGCGATGGTGCGCGGGGTGAACCGGCGCAGGCCGGGCTGCTCCAGGTAGCGGCGGCGGGCGGCCGGGCCGGCGGCGGCCAGGGCGATCTTGCCGTGGGCGTAGGCGTGAAAGCGCGGGTCGACGCCGACGGTGAGCTCGGGCCGCTGGTCACCGTCGGCGGCGACGGTGCGCACGTCGGCGATCACCAGCCCGTCGCCCTGGTAGGCGACGTAGTTCGCGGACGCGCGGGTGGCCTGCCGCATCCGGGCGAGCAGGTCGTCGATGCCGTCGGTCAGGCCCATCTGCCGCTGGAACGCGCGGTGCAGGGCGGAGACCTGGTAGCCGAGGGCGTAGCCGCCGTCGGTGCGCACCAGGTAGCCGCGCTCGGTGAGCGGGGCGAGGAGGGCGTAGGCCGTCGACAGGGCGCAGCCGAGGCTGCGGGCGAGGGCCTTGGCCGGGACGGGCGAGGGTGACCCCGCGACGAGTTCCAGCACCTCCAGGGTGCGGTCGGCGGCGCGCGGCCCGGTCTGCCCGGCCATGACGGGGTGCTCCTCGTGCTGGTGCCGCTCCTGCTGGTGCGGCGTGACCCGTCCAGTGTGCCGGGGGCCGGGCCGGGGGAGGCCACCGGCCCCCGGTCCGGCCCCCGCTCGGCGTCCGGGCTCAGGCCTCGCGCGGGGTGATCTCGCCCATGAGGTCCCAGCCCTCGCGGTCGGGGAGGTCGACGCTGATGATCCGGGGCTTGGCGGCGACCGCACCGGACAGCGTCCCCATGGCCTTGCGGAAGTGCGCCGACTCGACGTGCGCCCGCCCGGCCTCGCCGTCCCGGAACCCCTCCACGAGCACGTACTCGTCCGGGTCGTCCACGCTGCGGGACCAGTCGAAGAACAGGTTCCCCGGCTCGGCCCGGGTGGCCTCGGTGAACTCGGCGACGATGTCGAGCCACTGGGCGCTGAGCTCGGGGCGGACGGGGAACTTCACGGTGATGAAGATCATGACGCTCTCTCGGGTCGGGGGGCGGTCGAACCCCCATCGGGGGACGGTCGGACCCCCACCCTGCCCGACCGCCGCCCGGCCCGGGAAACCCGCGCCGCCGCGATTCCGTCCCTGCCGGAATCCGCGGCCTCCGGGCGGGCGACGCCCGGGCCCCGGGCGTGTCGCCCGCCCGGGGCCTGACGGTCAGGCCGGTACGGCCGGCTTGAGCACCTCCTCGCACCACTGGCGGAAGGTCGTCGGGCTCGCGCTCCGCGGGGTGCGCTCGACCCCGGCGTCCAGGCCGTCGTCCTTGGCCCGCATCATGTCGACGTACCCCTCCACGAGGGCCGGGCTGAACCCGTGCCCGGGGAGCGAGGCGCGGAAGTCGTCCAGCGACTGGCGCTCGTAGCGGACGGGGCGGCCGAGGACCTCGGACATGATGCGCGCCATGTCGTTCGCGGAGAGGTCCTCGGGGCCCAGCACCGGGACTTCGCCGGTGCCCGTCCAGGAGCGGTCGAGCAGCAGGTCGGCGGCGGCCGCGGCGATGTCCCGGGTGGCCGCCAGCGGCGCCGGGCGGTCGGCGGCGACGGTGGAGGTGTACACGCCGCGGTCCCGGATCGAGGCGGTCTGCTCCAGCAGGTTGTCCATGAAGGAGGGGTTGGCGAGCGCCCGGTAGGCCGCGCCGGTGCCCGCGAGGAGGTCGTCCATGGCCAGCGAGGCCGTGACGTGCCCGGCGCGGTGGGCGACGGGGGTGCCGCGGCCGAGCGCGGAGACGCCGACGACGTGCCGGACGCCGTGGGCGGTGAGGGCCTCGGCGGCGGCCCGGGTGAACCCGGAGTAGACGGCGTCCAGGCTCGGTGCCTGCGGGGTGGGCGGGACGACCCAGAAGACGGCGTGCGCGCCGGTGAAGGCGCGGTCGACGACCTCGGGGTCGTCGTGGGAGCCGGCGACGACGTCGACGCGGGCCCGGACGGCCTCCGGGAGCCGCGCCGGGTCGCGCACGACGACGCGCAGTTCCTCGGTGAAGGCGTGCGGCCCGTCGAGCAGGAGGTCGAGGAGCCGGCCGCCGATCTGGCCGGTGGGAGTGGTGATGACGATCATGTGTCGAGTCTCGGGCCGGTCAACTGCGGCGTCCAATACCCTTCCTGGGGCATTGATACCTTCCAGGCATGGATCTCGACCTGCGCAAGCTCCGCTACTTCGCGGCGGTCGCCGAACACCGGCACTTCGGCCGGGCGGCGGAACAGCTCTACATCACCCAACCCGTCCTCAGTCGTCAGATCCGGGCCATCGAGCAGGAGTTGGAGTGCACCCTGCTGGTCCGGACCACGCGCAGCGTGGAACTGACCCCGGCTGGCCGACAGCTCCAGGAGGAGGCACGGGGGATCCTCGCGGCCGTCGCCGCGGCGGTGCAGCGCGTCCACGACGCCGACCGGGGCACCCGGCGGCTCGTCGTCGCCTTCTCGCCCGGCCTCCACGTGTCGGAGGCGATCCGCGCGTTCGCGCTGCGGCACCCGGACGTCGAGACCGACCTCGTCCCGGCGCGCTGGTGGGAGCCGGACGCGCCGCTGCGCGACGGCCGCTGCCAAGTGGCCTACCTGCGGCGGCCGTTCGACGACTCGGGGCTGCGCACCATCCCGATCGGCCACGAGCCCCGGGTCGCCTGCCTGCCCGCGACGCACCCGCTGGCCGCCCGCGCCGAACTCACCACCGCCGACCTCGCCGGCGAGCGGATGCTCGACGCACCGCTCCGGCGGACGGCCACGCTGGAGGAGAAGTTCGAACTGATCGCCTCCGGGCACGGCATCGGCCTGCTGCCGCTCAGCGTGGTGCGCTCCTACGCCCGCCCCGACCTCGTCCACCGGACCGTCACCGACGTCCCCGGAGTCGAGACCTGCCTGGCCGTCCCGGCCGACCCGGCCGACCGGCGGGGCACGCCGCTGCGCGACTTCCTGGAGATCGCCACCGCCACGCTGCGGTCGGCCTGAGTGCTCGGCCGCCCGGACGCCTCCCCGGCGGGAAACCCGCGCGACGCCGACCTGCGGGGACGGCTACGCTGCCCCGGTGATCGAGGACGGAGCAACGGACCGGGGCAGCGTGACCACGGTGCGGCGGATCGGGGACACCATCCGCCGGCCGGTCGGCGCGTGGACGCCCGCGGTGCACGCGCTGCTGGCCCACCTGGAGGCGGCGGGCTTCACGCGGGCCCCACGGCCGATCGCCGTCGAGGGCGGCGAGGAGGTGCTCTCGCTGCTGCACGGCGAACCCGCCTTCGCACCCTGGCCTGCCGTCCTGCGGTCCACCACGGGCGTCCACGCCCTCGGGCGCTGGCTGCGCGCCTACCACGACGCCGTCCGGGACTTCCGGCCGCCCGCCGGCGCACGTTGGCAGGGCGCGGAACAGGAATGGCGGCCAGGCCTGGTCATCCGGCACGGCGACCTCGGCCCGTGGAACGCCGTCTGGGACGGCGACCACCTGGCCGGCTTCATCGACTGGGACTTCGCGGCGCCCGGCCACGCCGTCGACGACCTCGCCCAACTCGCCTGGTACGCGGTGCCGTTGCGCTCAGCCGAACAGCAGCGGCGGGCCGCCGTCAGCGGGCCGGGGGTGCTGCGGGAACGCCTGGCCGCGCTGTGCACCGCCTACGGCGAGCGGCCGGAGGCGGTGCTCGACGCCCTGGACGCGCTCCAGGCCCGGGAGGCCGCGCGGATCGAGCGGCTCGGCGGGCGCGGCGAGCAGCCGTGGGCGGCCTTCCTCGCCCGCGGCGACGCGGCCGAGATGGCGGCCGAGCGCCGCTGGCTCCGCGCCGAGCGGGCGGCCCTGCTCGGCGGCTGAGGCAGCCGGGGCGCCTCCGGCGTCCGCGGTTCAGGACAGGCCCAGCACCAGCTTGCCGGTGTTCTCCCCGCGGAAGAGCATCCCGAGGGTCGCCGGGAAGTCCGCGACCGTGCCCTCGACCAGGTGCTCCTGCACCTTGATCCGGCCCTCGCCGATCCAGCCCGCGATCTCGGCCGCCGCCTCCGCGTACCGGCGGGCGTAGTCGAACACCACGAAGCCCTCCATCCGGGCCCGCCGCACCAGCAGCGACAGGTAGTTGGACGGGCCCTGCACCGAGTCCTCGTTGTTGTACTGGCTGATCGCGCCGCAGACCACCACCCGGGCGTGCATCGCCAGCCTGGTCAGCGCGGCGTCCAGGATCGGGCCGCCGACGTTGTCGAAGTAGACGTCGATGCCGTCCGGGGCGTGGGTGCGCAGGGCCTTGCGGACGTCCTCGGCGCGGTAGTCGACGGCCGCGTCGAAGCCGAGCTCCTCGGTCAGCAGCGCGCACTTCTCCGGCCCGCCGGCGATCCCGACCACCCGGCAGCCCTTCACCTTGGCGATCTGCCCGACCATCGTGCCGACCGCCCCCGCCGCGCCCGAGACCACCACGGTCTCGCCCTCCTTGAGCGCGCCGACCTCCAGCAGCCCGAAGTAGGCGGTCATCCCGGGCATCCCGAGCGCCCCGAGGTAGGTGGACAGCGGGGCCAGCGCGGGATCGACCTTGACCACCCCCTTGCCGTCCGACACCGCGTAGTCCTGGACCCCGAAGGACCCCACCACGTGGTCGCCGACCCGGAACTTCGGGTGGTTGGACGCGACCACCTCGGCCACCGCCCCGGCCCGCATCACCTCGCCCAGCCCCACCGGCGGCAGGTACGACGGCCGGTCGTCCAGCCACCCGCGCATCGCCGGGTCCAGCGACACGTACCGCGCCCGCCCCAGGAACTCCCCGTCCCCGGGCACCCCCACCGGCTCCTCCCCGTACGCCCAGTCCTCCGGCCGCACCTCCCCGACCGGTCGACGGGCAAGGCGGATCTGACGGTTGACGTCGGTCATGACGACTCCTGGGGGCGTACTCGCACGGCGGAAGAGGACAGGTGCCGATTCTAAGCAAGCGCTTAGTCATCTGGCCAGGGATCGTCCGAAACCGGTTCACTCGAACTGGTGACGCGGCGGGGTGAAGGCCGGAACGCTCTGTAGTGTTTCCGCTGGGCAGCCCCCGAGCGCGGAAACCAGCGCCGGAGAGGAGAACAGCAAGTGAGCACAGCGCAGATCGGTCCTGGCGACTACAGCCATGTGCCGAACCCGGAGCAGGCTCTGAAGTACGCGATTCAGCACATTGCGGGTGAACGCGTCGAGATCATCGAGGGAGTCATCACCCCCGTGTCGCCGTCCTGGGCGCATGAGCGCGCCACCGCCCTGATCGGCAAGCAGCTCGGCCGCCGAATGGATGAGTTGGGCTTGTTGGCGGGTTCAGGCAATCTCGATCTGCCGGGCACGCAGAATTTCTACCTGCCTGACATGGCCGTCCTGCCGGAGGAGCTCTTCGAGTCGGAGGGTGCCCTGCTGCCGGACCAGACGCTGCTGGTTGTCGAGGTGACCTCGCCGTCGAACGCTGACACCGACCGGACTGTGAAGCGCCGTCGTTACGCGCAGTTTGGTGCTCCGCTCTATCTGTTGGTGGACCGTCAGGAGGGAGCCTGCACGCTGTTCTCCCAGCCAGGGGAGTTGGGCTACACCCGGGTGGAGGGCCCGCACCCGTTCGGTGTGCCGGTGAGGCTTCCTGAGCCCTTCGAGGTGGACCTCGACACCAGCAGGTTCTGACCCGGCCTGCCCGCCTCAGGGGCCGACCGGCAGGCCGGTGAGGACGAAGCAGGCGCCGGTGCCGTGGTGCGGCGGGACCTCGCGGGCGATGAGGTCGGCGCCGTGGGCGCGGGCGATCTGGCGGGCCATGGCGAGGCCGAGGCCGGAGCCGGGGAGGCGGCGGGCGGTGTCGGAGCGGTAGAAGCGGTCGAAGACGTACGGGAGGTCCTCGGCGGCGATGCCCGGGCCGTGGTCGCGGACGGACACCTCCAGGGTGTCGGCGCCGTCGCCGGCCAGGGCCACCCGGACCTCCACCGGCCCGCGTCCGGCGCCGAACTTGGCGGCGTTGTCGAGCAGGTTCCCCAGCAGCCGCACCAGCCGGGCGGGGACGCCCGGCACGACCGCCCCGTCGGCGCCCGGTCCGACGGTGAGGGTGAACTCCTGGCCCGGCCAGTGCCCGCGCGCCGAGGTGACGGCGTGTTCGACCAGCGGCAGCAGGCGGAACCGCTCGACCAGGGCCTGGGGCTCCTCGTCCCGGGCGAGTTCGACCAGGTCGTTGACCATGCCGGTGACCTCGCGCAGCTGCCGCCCCAGCGCGGTGGCGGCCCGTTCGCGCTGGGCGTCGGTGAGGCGGTCGCCGCGGGCCAGCAGTTCGGCGTTGGTGCGCAGCGCCGTGAGTGGGGTGCGCAGCTCGTGCGAGGCGTCGGAGACCAGTCGGCGCTGGGCGGTGACCGAGCGTTCCAGCGCGTCGAGCATGGTGTCGAAGCTCTCGCCGAGCCGGGTGACCTCGTCCCGGCGGCGGCCGGTGGCCGCGTGGGAGGTGATCCGGTGGTGGGGGTCGCCGGTGGCGGTGATCCGTTCGACCGTGGCGGTGAGCCGGGTCACCGGGCGCAGGCCGGTCCGGGAGGCCCACCAGCCGAGGAACCCGGCCGCCAGCACCCCGGCGCCGCCGAGCCCGGCGAACGCGGCCGCGGACTGCCGTACGGCGCGGTCCACGCCGTCCGAGCGCAGTACGACCTGGAGCGCGGTGCCGCCCCGGAACGGCGTGACCAGCATCCGGGCCGGGAAGCCGGCGACGGTGGCGGTGCTGAAATAGGCGGAGCGCCGCCCGGCGGCGACCTCGCGCACGGCCGGGGTGACCGGGAACAGGTACGGGGCGACGGCCGTGCGGGGGTCGCGGGCCGGGTCGGCCGGGACGACCTGGGTGCAGGCCGGGGCGGCCAGGTAGCGGCACTGCCCGGAGAGCACGCCCGGCGGTTCGTTGCCCTGCTGCTGGACGGCGACGGTGGCGGCCTGGGTGAGCTCCAGCTCCAGCTGGTGGGTCAGTTCGTAGCGGATCACCGCGAAGGCGGCCCAGCTGAGGCCGAGGGCGACGGTGGCGACGGCCAGGGCGGTCGCCACCGCGAGCCGGACGCGGAGGGTCACGAGCCCGCGGCCAGTCGGTAGCCGACGCCGTGCACGGTGTGCACCAGGCGCGGTTCGCCGCCCGCCTCCAGCTTGCGGCGCAGGTAACCGACGTACACGGCGAGGGAGTTGGACTCGGGGCCGAAGTCCTGCCCCCAGACCCGCTCCAGCAGGGTCTCGCGGGTGAGCACCTGCCCGGCGTGCCGCAGCAGCAGTTCCAGCAGGGTCGCCTCGGTGCGGCTGAACTCCAGCCGGCGGGAGCCGCGGTGCCCGGTGCGGGTCCGCGGGTCCAGGACGAGGTCGGCGTAGCGCAGTTCGGCGTCGGCCTCGGCGCCGGGCGCGTCGAGGGCGGCGCGGCGCAGCAGTGCGCGCAGCCGGGCGGTGAGCTCCGCCAGCGCGAAGGGCTTGACGAGGTAGTCGTCGGCGCCGGCGTCCAGCCCGTCGACGCGGTCGTCGATGTTGTCCCGCGCGGTCAGCACCAGGACCGGGGTGCGGTCGTGCAGGGCCCGCAGCTGGCGGCAGACGGCGAGGCCGTCGAGGACCGGCATCATCACGTCGAGGACGACCGCGTCGGGCTCGTGGGAGGCGATCTTTGCCAGGGCGTCGTGCCCGTCGACCGCGGTGACCACCTCGTAGCCCTCGACGGTCAGTCCGTCGGCCACGGCCTCCCGCACCTCCTGGTCATCGTCCGCCACCAGAATCCGCACCGCCGACCCTCCGCTCCTCGTACGACCCCTGCCCGTTCGGGGCATACCGAAAGATAGCGGGCGAAGGCGCGCATTCTCTTAAAGGCCTCTTAGGCCGGCCCGCCACGGTGGTGAGCCATGGACACACCACTCTCGGTCGTGATCGGTGCCGGCGGCACCGGCGGCCACATCTACCCGGGCCTGGCCTTGGCGGAGGCCCTGCGGAAGACCGACCCCGACGCCGTGATCTCGTTCGTGGGCACCACGCGGGGCCTGGAGACCCGGCTGGTCCCCGAGGCGGGCTACCGGCTGCACACCGTCGACATGATCCCGTTCGACCCCTCGCTCGGTGCCCGGCGCTTCCTGCTGCCGGCGGACCTGGTCCGCGCCGCCAAGCAGGCGCAGCGGGCGGTCGAGGAGCAGCGGGCGCAGGTCGTGGTGGGGATGGGCGGGTACGCCTCCGCGCCGGCCGTGCTGGCCGCCCGGATGGCCGGACTGCCCAGTCTGATCCACGAGTCGAACGCCGTGCCGGGGCGGGCCAACGCCTTCGCCGCGCGGCTCACCCCGCAGATCGCGCTCGCCTTCGACGAGACCAGGGAGCACCTGCCGAAGGCGCGCCGACACCGGGCGGTCACCGTCGGCATGCCGCTCACCGGTGCGGTCGCCCGGCTGGACCGGCAGGCCGAGCGTGCCGAGGCCCGCCACCGGCTGGGTGTTCCGCCCGGCGCGCGGCTGGTGCTGTTCAACGGCGGCAGCCTCGGCGCGCGCCGGCTGACCGAGGCCGCGCTCGGCCTGGCCGAACGCTGGCGCGGCCGGACGGACGTCCGGCTGCTGATCAAGACCGGCCCGCAGGCCCTGGACGACACCCGGCTGCGGCTCGCCGCCGTCGGCGGGGACGCCGTCGCCGAGGCGGTGCCGTACCTGGACCGGATGGACCTCGCCTACGCCGCCAGTGACGTCGTGGTCTGCCGGGCCGGGGCGGCGACCGTGGCCGAGCTCGCCACCGTCCGGGTGCCCGCCGTGCTGGTGCCGTACCCGCACGCGCCCGGCGACCACCAGTTCCACAACGCCAAGGTGCTCGCCGACGCGGGGGCGGCGCGGATCCTGCGCGACGAGTCCACCGACGCGGACTCCCTGGCCGCCGTGCTCGACCCGCTGCTGGCCGACCCCTCCCGGCTGGCCGCCATGGGCGCCGCCGCCACCGGGGGGACCCACGCGCGGGCCGCCGACCTGCTGGCCGACTGGGTCCGCCGCCTGGCCGGCCGCTCCGGCGGCCCGGCCGCGACGCCGGCCCCGATCCCGAACCCGACCCCGATCCGCACCATCGAAACGGAGCTCGCCGAATGACCGCCACCACCACCGGCATGACCACCGTCGGCGCCACCACCGACACCACCACCGCCTGGGCCGACCGCACCGTCCTGGTCACCGGCGGCGAAGGCTTCATCGGCTCGACCCTGGTCGACCTGCTCGTCGCCCGCGGCGCCCGGGTCCGCGCCCTGGTCCACTACAAGCCGTACGCCGAACGCGGCTACCTCGCCGCCCACTTGGGCAGCGACCGGGTCGAGATGCTGGCCGGCGACGTCCGCGACGCGGGCCGGGTCTCGGACGCCGTGGCGGGCTGCGACACGGTGTTCCACCTGGCGGCGCTGATCGGGATCCCGTACAGCTACGACTCCCCGGGCGCCTACGTGCACACCAACGTCGTCGGCACCCAGAACGTCCTGGAGGCGGCGCGGCGGCACGGCGTGCGGCGCGTCCTGCACACCTCGACCAGCGAGGTCTACGGAACGGCGCTGCGCGCGCCGATCGGCGAGGACCACCCGTTGCAGCCCCAGTCCCCGTACTCCGCCTCGAAGATCGGGGCCGACATGATGGCGCTGAGCTTCCACCACGCCTTCGACCTGCCGGTCACCGTGGTCCGGCCGTTCAACACCTACGGCCCGCGCCAGTCCGCCCGCGCCGTGATCCCCGCGATCCTCGCCCAACTCCACTCCGGGGTACGGGAGCTGCGGATGGGCTCGCTGACCCCGACCCGGGACTTCACCTACGTCACGGACACCGCCGAGGGCTTCCTCGCCCTGGCCGACTGCGACCGCGCGGTCGGCGAGGCGGTGAACCTCGGGACCGGGCACGAGGTCTCGATCGGCGACCTGGCGGGTGCGCTGATCGCCGCCTCCGGCCGTACCGACGTCGAGATCACGGTCGACCCGGCCCGGCTGCGCCCGGCCGGCAGCGAAGTGCACCGGCTGCTGTCCGACAACTCCCGGGCCCGTACCTGGTCGGGCTGGCGGCCGGAGGTCCCGCTGGAGGAGGGGCTGGCCAAGACCTCGGCCTGGGTGGCCGAGCACCTCCACCTGTTCGACCCGAAGCGCTACGCGGTCTGAGGACCGACGCCGACGGCCCGAGCGGCGCACCCCCGGTGAGGGGTGCGC
>NZ_JBHZCY010000075.1:0-45323 GCF_042786665.1 Kitasatospora sp. NPDC059146
GGTCAAGAGGGGAAGGCGGTGCGGGAGTTGTGATCGGCTTGTGACCGTTCCGGGTACCCGCGGGACTGTCGGCGGTTGCCCGGGACGTGCACAATCTGCCGCATGACGACAGCCGCGGGCGGACCGCCCTCGCCGAACACGCCGTCCAAACTCGCCCTGGGCCTGCTCACCGGTGCCGTGATCGGGGCGTCGCTGGCCGGGTTCGTCAGCGGCTGCGTGCTCGGGCGGACCTCGTTGATCGTCCTGTCGCTCGCACTGCCGGCGGCCTACGGGCTGGTGGCGTTCCTCGCCTCGCTGCCGCGCTGGGGCCGGGAGGCGGCGGCCGTGCCGGTACGGGCGCTGGCGCTGATCGAGGAGCGGGAGGCGGTCAGGGGCGAGAGCAGTGACGTCCCGGTGCAGTTCGAGCTGAGCGTGGTGCCGGACGGCGCGCCCGGGTTCCGGGTGGGGATCCGGCAGGAGATCAACCTCGTCGAACTCCCCGACTACCGGCCGGGCGGGATCGTGGTGGTGGAGTACCCGCCGGACCGGCCGTGGAAGGCGCGGATCGTGAAGCGGCCCACGCCGGAGTGGGAACGGCGCGTGGCCGGGGCCAGGTTGGACTCGGTGCCCGGCCCGGCGATGCGGGAGGAGAGCGGGCCGGGCTGTGCGGGTTGCCTGCTGACCGTCCTCGGCCTGCTGCTGGGCGTGGGCGCCGTGCTGCTGCCGTTCCACACCGAGCTGTTCGCCGTGGTCGAGGACGGGACCGGCACGGCCCGGCCGGCCGTCACCTCCTCCTCGGAATCCTCCTCCTCGGAATCCTCCTCCTCGGAATCCTCGTCCGCCACGATCACCGTGACCTCGGCGACCGGCACGGTCGCCCTCGGCCCGGGGCAGTCCATGCTGGACCAGGGCGAACTGCGCAAGGCCGTCGAGTCGTTGACCCCGGGTGGCGAGCCGCGCCAGGCACTCGCCGTCGTCGTGCAGGACCGTCAGCTGACGGTGGTCCTCAACCCGGCCGACGGTGTCCCGGGTGCCGGTGCCCCGGGTGCGGGGAAGGGTCCCGGGTTCGATCCGCGCTCGCTTCCTTACGAGCGGATCCCCGGCCTGGTGGAGGAGGCCCGGAGCACCCTCGGCGTCAAGGCTCCGAAGAGCTGGCAGCTGACCGCCGACGGGACCACCGGCGCGCTGACGCTCAGGATCGTGGTGACCGGCGAGAGCGGCTCCGCGACGCTGGAGGCGGACGGCCGGGGCCAGGTGCTGCGGCGCAACGGCGGCTGACCGGTACGGACGGAGGAGGAGTGCGATGGGGTGGGACGAGATCCTGCTGCTCTGGTGCGGGCTGTGGGCCGTGGTGGCCCTGGTCGGGCTGGTCAGGTCGCTGGCCGGGGTGACCGCGGACCAGCGGAAGGTCCGGCTGACGGGGCGGATCGTCCGGGTGACCGAGCCCCGGCACGGTGGCTCGGGCAAGGGCGGGATCCCGGTGGTCGTCCGCTACCGGGACCCGGTCTCGGGTGAGGAGGTCGAGGTCACCAACGACGGCGAGCGCGGCGAGATGATCACCGTCGCGTGGGAGGGCCGGGAGCTCGGCATCGGGTACCCGCCGGGCCGCCCGCACGCCTACCGGTTCTCTCCCGTCGACGAGGAACCCGGCCGCGGGCTGGGTCGGCCGGGCCTCGCGCTCTTCCTGGTCTGTGCCGGGCTGGTGGCGTTGGCCGCCGTCCGCTGGGGGTGGCCGTGGGCCCTGATCGGTGTGGCCGGCCCGTGGGCCGTCGCCGGGATCGTCCTGCTCCCGCGAGCGGTACGGGAGAAGGCCGACCGGATCACCAGGCTGGCGGCGCTGGAGGCGGTGCCCGGCCGGGTCGTCGCGGTGCTCAGGGACGTCAGCGTCGACGAGGACGGCGACACCTCGACCACCATCACCCCGGTGCTGTCCTTCACCACCCGGGACGGCACGGTCGTCACGGCGCACTGCCGGAACGATCTCCCGGGCCCGCCCCGGACGTACGGCCTGGAACTGACGGTCCATCATGATCCTGCGGATCCGGCCGTGTTCATGCTGGACCGGTCCGCCGGGCAGCGCTCGGCGGAGCGGGGCGTGCTGTACCACGCGGTGATGATCGTGGTCCTGGTGGCCACGACCGTGGCGGGAGTGGTCCTCCTCTGAGCCGGGAGCGCCGGGCTCAGCGGGCGGGCGGCCTCACGTGGCGGTCCTGGCCCGCGCCGTACCCGACGGCCGCCATCGCGGTGCTCAGGACGGCCAGGAGCCCGAGGGGGAGCGTCCAGCTGCCGGTGGCGTCGTGCAGGATGCCGAGCAGGAGCGGGCCGGCCGCCGCCACGAGGTAGCCGACGGACTGTGCCATGCCCGCCAGCGCGGCCGCCTCGCCGGCGCTGCCGACGCGTTCGCTCTGGAAGCTCAGCGCCAGGACCAGGCACACGCCGGTGCCCAGCCCGAGCAGGGTGCAGGCCACGACGGTCAGGCCCGGGGCCGACAGCAGGACGGCGAAGCCGGCGGCGACGACGACCGAGGCCCCGGCCGCGGTCCACCGCTGGTCGTGGTGGCCCCGGGTGAGCAGCGGAAGGGCGCTGCTCGCGGCGAGCGCGATCACCTGGTAGTAGAACAGCATCCAGCCGACCGTGGTGCTGTCGGCGCCCTGGTGGAGCAGGATGCTGGGCAGCCAGGCGACGGCGGTGTAGAAGCCCAGGGACTGCAGGCCCATGAACAGGCTCACCTGCCAGGCCAGCGGGGACCGCCAGGGCGCGGGGGAGTGGGTCGCGCCGGTGCCCGCCCCGGGGCGGTCGTGCCGCAGCCGGGGCAGCCAGACGATGAACGCGGCGACGGTGAAGGCGGTGCCCCAGGCCAGCGCGGTGTGCCAGCTGCCCGGCAGGCTGTGGGCCAGCGGCGCGGAGATCCCGGAGGAGAGCGCGGCCGTGAGGCCCATGACCGTCACGTAGAGCGCGCTGACGCCCTGGATGCGGTGGGCGGGCACGTTGCGCCGGATCAGCGCGGGCAGCAGGACGTTGCCGAAGGCGATCGCGGCGGAGAGGACCACCGTCCCGGCGAACAGGCAGGCCACCGAGGGGAGCGAGCGGATCACCGTCCCGACGGCCAGCGTCCCGAGCGCCGCCACCAGCAGCCGGGCGCTGCCGAACCGGTGGGAGGCGCGGGCCACCAGGGGGGAGGTGGCGGCGAAGGTCAGCAGTGGGAGGGTGCTCAGCAGGCCGCCCCAACTCGACGTCAGGCCGCTGTCCTGCTCGATCGCCGGGAGTAGTGTGCCGACACCGGTCAGACCGGTGCGCAGGTTCGCCGCGACCAGGCAGATCCCGATGACGAGCCCGACCGACACGGCGGGGCGGGTGCGGTCCGGGGTCGACGCCTCGGCGGTGGGGCGTTCGGTGGACACCGAGGGGGACGGGGAGCTCACTTCGTCACCTCCGCACCGGAGTTGTGGCCACCGGAGTTGTGGCCGCCGGCGGTGCGGCTGCCGGTTCCACGGCCACCGGCCTCGTGGTCACGGGTGAGCCGGACGATCGCGGCGGCCGCGTCGCGGGCCCCGTCCTCGTCCCGGCCGTCGATCGCGTCGACGAGCCGCCGGTGCAGTCCGGCGTGCTCCTCGGCGTGGGCCGCGTCCCAGGGCAGGCCGCCGAGGGAGGCGGTGAGCGCGGTGCCGAGGTGGTCGTACACCTCGATCAGCAGGCCGTTCCCGCTCGCCCGCACGACGGCCCGGTGGAACAGCGCGTCCACGCTGCCGGCCAGCGACAGGTCCCCGCCCGCGGCGGCCGCGTCGGCGTCGGCCAACAGCTCCCGCAGCTGCTGCACCTGCTCCTCGTCGCGGCGCAGGGCGGCGGCCCCCGAGGCGTACTCCTCCAGTACGGTCCGCAGTTCGAGGACGTTCGCGCGCTGGGCGGTACCGGCCCGGCGCAGCATGACCGCCTGGAGCTCGCTCGACGAGCGGACGTAGGTGCCGTCCCCCGCCCGGGCCTCCAGCAGTCCGAGGTGCACGAGTGCCCCGATCGCCTCCCGCAGGGTGCTGCGGCCGACCCCGAGTTCCTCGATGAGGGCCTGCTCCGACGGGATCCGGGTGCCCACCGGCCAGCCGCCGGCCTCGATGTGCGAGCGCAGGCTGTCCACGAGTTGCGCGGACAGGCTCGCCGTCCGACGCGGTGTCTTGATGCGTGTCATGGGAGCACCATAGCCAAACATCAGACATTTGAACATCACACTTCTTGCCCCTGCGGGAGTGGGGCGGTCCTGGCCCGCCCTGCCCCCGCTCATCCCTCCTTCACTTGCCTGGACTTTGCAAACTCTTTAAGGTCCTGGATGTCACCGACCGCAGGTCACACCTCCAACGCAAGGGCGGACATGTCGCCGACAGGACGCAGGGACCGCCGAGCCGCCGCCGTGGACCTGGCGGTGCTTCTGGTCGCACTGGTCGCCACCACGCTGGTCTGCCGCGGGCTGGGGGCCGGCCCCTGGCCCGCGATCCTGATCGGCGGGTGTGCGGGGGCGGCCACCACCCGCCTGGGCCTCGGCGCCCGGCTCCTGCGCGGACGACGGGACTGACCGACCGCCCCCGGGCCGCCGCCCCCCGGGGCCGCTGTCACCGGGCCGCCGCCCCCCGAGCCGCTGTCACCGCGCGCACAGCCGGTCCAGGGCGGCGCGGCTCTCCTCGTCCGCGGCGCGGTAGATCAGCAGCCGCAGCTCCGGGTCCTCCAGCGGCAGCAGCACCTCGAAGTCGACGGCGATCGCCCCGACGACCGGATGCCGCAGCAGTTTGCGGCCGCGTCCGTTGACGCGGACCTCCCGCTCGGACCACAGGCGGGCGAAGTCCTCGTCCTGGGTGGTGAATTCGGCGATGAGGTCGGTCAGCGCCCGGTCCTGCGGGTGCGCGGCCCACGCTGCCCGCAGGTGGGCGACCCCGTCCCGCAGCGCACCCTCGCGGTCGGCGTAGAAGCCGCGCATCGCCGGGTGCAGCAGGCAGAGCCGCATCGCGTTGCGCCGGACCGGCGACGGGGTGTCGAAGCCCGGGAGCAGCCGGGCCAGCTCGGGGTTCCAGGCCAGGATGTCGTAGCGGTGGTCCAGCAGCATGGCCGGCAGCGGCGAGAGCTCGTCGACCAGGTGGGCCAGCGACGGCGCCGCGCCGGGGGCGGGCCCGTCGGTACGGCCGGGGCGGCGCCGTCCGGCCAGGTCGAAGAGGTAGTCGCGTTCGCCGGGGTCCAGGCGCAGGGCCCGGGCCAGCGCGGCCAGGACCTCCGCCGAGGGCCGCAGCCCGCGGCCCTGCTCCAGCCGGACCACGTAGTCGGTGCTGACCCCGGCGAGTTCGGCGACCTCCTCGCGGCGCAGCCCCGGTGTCCGCCGGGACCTCCGGCGCGACGGCAGGTCCGGCCGGTCCGGCGCGGAGCGTTCGCGTCGGCTCCGCAGGAAGGCGGCCAGCTCCTGGGTGGTCTGGGTGGCCTGGGTGGTCCGGATGGTCCGGGTGGTGTCCACGGTTCGGGTCGTCATGGCCGGTCCAACCGCGAGGGTGGGACTGGCCTTCCCAGGAAGGGCCTTCCCTTACCCCCGGCCCGCCGCCGCCACAGACTCGGTCCCGACAAACCGATCACGACCGCAGGAGAACCTGATGGCACTGACCCTCGACGACTACCGGCTGCTGGGCCGGTCGGGGCTGCGGGTCTCACCGCTGGCCCTGGGCACGGCGACCTTCGGCACCGAGTGGGGCTGGGGCGCCGAACGGGACGAGGCCCGGAAGCTGTTCGACCGTTACGTCGAGCTCGGCGGCAACCTCCTCGACACCGCCGACACCTACACCGACGGCAGCTCCGAGCGCCTGCTGGGCGAGTTCGCCCACCAGGAGCGCGAGCGCCTGGTGCTGGCGACCAAGTACTCGACGCTGCGCCGCCCGGGCGACCCCAACTCCGGTGGCGCGCACCGCAAGGCGCTGTTCGGCTCGGTGGAGGGGAGTCTGCGGAGGCTGGACACCGACTACCTCGACCTGCTGTACCTGCACGTCTGGGACTTCCGGACCCCGGTCGAGGAGATCCTGCGGGGGCTGGACGACCTGGTCCGGCAGGGCAAGGTGCTGTACGTGGCGATCTCCAACACCCCGGCCTGGCAGGTGTCCCGGATGCAGGCGATCGCCGACCTGCGCGGCTGGTCGCCGCTGGTCGCGCTGCAGATCGAGTACAGCCTGATCGAACGCACGGGGGAGCGCGACCTGATCCCGATGGCCCGCGAGCTGGGCCTGGGCGTGGTCCCGTACTCGCCGCTGGGCGGCGGGGTGCTCAGCGGCAAGTACCGCCGGGAGGACGTGGCCGCGACCGACGCCGGTGCGGGGGACGGCACCCGCAGGAGCCTCAACCTCGCGCTGGGCACGCTCACCGAGCGCAACCTCGCCGTCGTCGGGGTCGTCCGGGAGGTCGCCGCCGAGCTGGGCCGCACCCCGGCCCAGGTGGCGCTGGCCTGGACCCTGCGGAACCCGGCGGTGACGACCTCGCTGATCGGTGCCCGCACCCTGGCCCAGCTGGAGGACAACCTGGGCGCTCTGGCGGTCGAGTTCTCGGCCGCCCAGCTGGACCGGCTGGACGCGGCGGGCGCGGTCGACCTCGGCCAGCCGCACGAGGTGCTGGCGAGCGACCACCTCCGCCGGGTGACCATGGGCGACCTGCGGATCGAGACCCGCCGGTGACGGCCAGGCCCTGTCCGGCGGAGGCCCTGTCCGGCCGACCGGACAGGGCCTGTCCGGACAATGCCTGGCCGGACAGGGCCTGGGCCGGTCACCGTCCGGGGCCCACCGTCCGGGCGAGCCAGGTCCGGATCGCCTCGGCCGTCGTCGCCACGTGCTGGTCGAGCACCGAGAAGTGGTCCCCCGGGATGTCGCCGGGCCGTAGGTGCAGGGTCGGTACGGTCGTCTCCTCCGGCCGGCCGAGGAAGACGCGCACGTACGCGCCCAGGGCCGCGAGCGCGGGCTCGTCCAGGCGGAGCGCGGTGCGGGCCGCCAGCTCGGTGAGCCGTCCCTCGTCCCGGACGGGGTGGGTGTCCAGCAGCACCACGGCCTCGGCACCGACCCGCTCCGCGACGGCCTGCGCGACCAGGCCGCCGGTGGAGCGGCCCAGCAGCACCACCGGCCGGTCGAGCCGCTCGATCGAGGCCGCGTGCGTCCGCACCAGGGCCTCCACGTCCTCCGGTACCGGGCCGCCCCGGTACCCCGGGTGCGGGAGCAGCCACAGGCCGGGCAGGTGCCGGGCCAGCGGACCGTACTCCCCGGGGGGCGAGGTGAAGGCGGGGAAGCAGACGATCGCCGGGCCCGCGCCGTCGCTGAGCCGCTGCGGGGCGACCGGCGGGAAGGCCGCCGCCGACGGCAGTGCCCAGGAGGCGGAGACGAGCAGGTGCATGGCCTCCTGGTGCCGGCCCAGTCCGCACAGCCGGTGGTAGAGGTCGGCGAGCGTTCCCGGGGCCGGCGGCGGGCGCAGCTGGTCGGCGAGGGCCCTCGGGGTGGGGGAGTCGAACACCACGGTGGCGGGCAGCCGCAGGCCGGTTCGCTCCTCCAGCCGGTTGCGCAGCTCGATCGAGGTCAGCGAGTCGAAACCGAGGTCCGGCACCGGGGTGTCCGGGTCCACCTCCGGATAGCTCAGGACGGCGGCGACCTCGGCGCACACCAGCTCCAACAGGTCCGCCGGACGGACCGGTTCCGGTGCGCGCCGCGGCTCCGGGCGGGGGGCGAGGTCGTGGGCGCGGTCGCGGTCGAAGGCGATCGGTACCAGGACCGGCTCGTCGGTGCCCAGCGCGGCCTCCAGGAGCGCCACGCCCTCCGCCGGGGTGAGCGGCAGCAGTCCGGGACCGGCGGACCGGTCGGCCGCCATCCCGACCGTCCACGGGCCCCAGGCCAGCGACAGCGCGGGCAGGCCCAGGCGCTTGCGGTGGCGGGCGAGTTCGTCCAGGTAGCTGTTGGCCGCCGCGTAGTTGGCCTGCCCGGCGTGGCCGAGCACCCCGGCCGCCGACGAGAACAGCACGAAGGCGTCGAGGTCCCGGTGCGCGGTCAGCTCGTGGAGGTGCCGGGCCGCTTCGGCCTTCGGGCGCCACACGGTCGCCAGGCGTTCCGGGGTCATCGAGGTGAGGATCCCGTCGTCCAGGACGCCCGCGGTGTGGATGACGGCCCGCAGGTCCTCGATCGAGTCGACCAGGGCGGCCAGCGCGGCCCGGTCGGTGACGTCCAGCCGGGTCTCGCCGCTGCGACTGGCGACGACGACGCGCACGCCCCCGGCCCGCAGGTGGCCGGCGACCGCGCGTCCCAGCGCGCCGCCGCCGGTGACCAGGACGGTCCCGCGCCAGGCGAAGGAGCCGCCGCCCGCCACCGGGACCAGCTCGGCGCGCTCGGCGACGGTCTCCGGCTCCCCGTCGGCGACCTCGGCCAGGGTGAACCGCCCGGGGTGCTCGGTCTGCGCGACCCGGACCAGCCCGGCCACCGCGGCTCCGGCGAGGTCCCCCGGCCGCACCAGGACGGTCAGGTGCTCGTGGCCGGCCTGCAGCTCCCGCAGCGCGAGCGCCAGGGCGGCGGGCGGGTCCCCGGCCCGCACCTCCAGCAGCCTCCCCCGCGGCTGCCCCGTGACCCGCCGCCACTCCGGACGGAACAGGGCGCCCCGGCCGGTGCCGGCCGCCCGCGCGGTGAGCGACTCGACGCACGCCACCGGCCGGCCCGTACGGTCGGTCAGGTCGATCCGCCCCGCCCGGATCCGGACCCGCAGGGCCGTGGCCCCCCGGGCCAGCAGGTGCACGCCGCGCAGGACGAACGGCACCCCGCCGGTGAGCAGCCGGGCCGGGTGCAGGGCCGCGTCGAACAGGGCGGGGTGCAGGGCGTACCGTCCCGCGTCGGGGAAGTCGCCGCGGACCTCGCCGAAGAGCTCGTCGCCGCGCCGCCACAGGCGGCTCAGCCCGCGGAACGCCGGGCCGTAGTCGGCGTGTTCGACGTCGAGTTCCTCGGCGCCCGGCGGGGGCCACTCGCCGGTCTCCACCTGCGGGGCCGGCCGTGCGTGGAGCCGGCCGTCGGCGCAGCGGACCCCGTTCGCGTACACCTCGAACGCCCGGGTGCCGTCCGGCGCTTCGGGACGGACGACGATCTCGGCCCGCCTGGTCCGGGGCAGGGGCATCGCGGTGTGCAGCACCAGCTCGTCGATGCCGGTGCACCCGGCCCGCTCGCCGGCGTGCAGGACCAGTTCCAGCACGGCCGTGGCGGGCACCAGCGCCGTCCCGTCCACGACGTGGTCGAGCAGCCAGGCGGGGCTGAGGTCGGCGACGCACACCACCTCGCCGGATCCGGGGACGACGACGGTCGACCCGACCAGCGGGTGCTCGGCGCCGGGGTCGAGCCAGTAGCGCCGGCGCCGGAAGGCCCGGGTGCCCCGCAGTCGGGCCGCCGCCCGCTCGGGGTCGGCGGTCGGGACGACGCCCTCGACGAGCGCACCCAGCGTGCTGCCCGGGCCGAGTTCGACCAGGGTGGCACCCCCGACCGCGGCCACCTGGTCGGCGAAGCGGACCGGCTCGCGCAGGTGCCGCACCCAGTGGGCCGGGTCGTCCGGGCGGGCGCCGATCACCGGGATCGCCGGGGGACGGTACGTCAGGCCCTCCGCCACCCGCGCGAACTCCGCCAGCTGGGGGTCCGTCAGGGGGGAGTGGACGGCGTGGCCGACGGTGAGCAGCAGCCGGCCGCGGGCGGTGACCAGCCGCGCGGCGTCGGGCAGCGACAGGACGCCCGCCAGGTGGGCGGCCGCGATCTGCCCGGCGGAGTGCCCGATCAGGGCGTCCGGGCGGTAGCCCCAGGACTCCAGCAGACGGAACATCGCGACCTCGTAGGCGAACAGGGCCGCCTGGGCGAAGTCGGTGCGGTGCACCAGCTCGGTGTCGAGGGCCTCCCGCAGCGCCGGGTCCAGATGGGCGCAGGCCTCCTCGAAGGCCGCAGCGAACACGGGGTGCCCGGCGGCCGACTCCCGCCCCATCCCCGGCTTCTGCGCCCCCTCCCCGGGGAAGAGGTAGGCCGTCCGCAGCTGCTCGTACTCCTCGACGATCACGTGCGCGTTGGTCCCGGAGATCCCGAACGCCGACACCGCGCCACGGCGCGGACGGTCCCGGGCCGGCCAGGGGGTCGGCTCGGTGACCAGCCGGAGCCGGCCGGCGGTCCAGTCGACCTCGCGGGAGGGTTCGCCCACGTGCAGGGTGGCGGGCACCGTCCGGTGGCGCATCGCCATCACGGTCTTGATCACCCCGGCGACCCCGGCGGCGGCCTGGGTGTGCCCGAGGTTGGACTTGACGGTGCCGACCAGCACCGGATCCGGCCGGGCCTGGCCGTAGGTGGCGAGCAGCGCGGCCGCCTCGACCGGGTCGCCCAGGGCGGTTCCGGTGCCGTGGGCCTCGACCACGTCCACGTCGGCGCCGGTCAGTCCGGCGTCGGCCAGCGCCTGCTGGATCACCGCGGCCTGGGCGGGGCCGCTGGGCGCGGTGAGTCCGTTGGACGCCCCGTCCTGGTTGACCGCCGAGCCGCGCAGCAGGGCCAGGACCGGGTGGCCGTTGCGCACCGCGTCCTCGACCCGCTCCAGGAGCAGCAGCCCCACCCCCTCCGACCAGACGGTGCCGTCGGCGGCCGCGGAGAACGGCTTCACCCGCCCGTCCGGGGCGAGGCCGCGCTGGCGGCTGAACGCGACGAAGCTGTCCGGGCTCGCCATGACCGTGGCACCCCCGGCCAGGGCCAGGTCGCACTGCCCGCCGCGCAGCGCGTCCGCCGCGAGGTGCAGGGTCACCAGGGAGGAGGAGCAGGCCGTGTCCAGGGTGAGGGCCGGCCCGTGCAGGCCCAGGCCGTAGGCGATCCGCCCGGAGGCCATGCTGCCCGCCGACCCCAGCGCGATCTGGGGCAGGAGCTCGTGGTCGGTGCCCCGGAACCGGCCGGCGTAGTCGTCGTACATCAGGCCCACGTACACGCCCGTGCTGCTGCCGCGCAGCGACTCGGGGGCGATGCCCGCCCGTTCGACGGCCTCCCAGGCCGTCTCCAGCAGCAGCCGGTGCTGGGGGTCGGTGGCCAGCGCCTCCCGCGGTGACATCCGGAAGAACGCGGCGTCGAAGTCGGCCGCGTCGGCGAGGAAGCCGCCGCGGGTGACGTAGCTGGTGCCGACGTGGTCGGGGTCGGGGTGGAACAGCTCGTCGAGGGGCCAGCCCCGGTCCGTGGGGAAGTCCGTGACGGTGTCCCGGCCGGCGGCGAGCACCCGCCACAGGTCCTCGGGGCCCGCGATCCCGCCGGGGTAGCGGCAGGCCATCCCGACGATCGCGACCGGCTCGGTGGCCCCGCGCGCGGGGGGCGGCGCGTCGGTGGCCCCGCCGGTCAGGTGGTCCGCCATCGCGCGGGGCGTGGGGTGGTCGAACACCAGCGACGGGCGCAGCGAGACCCCGAGCGCGCTGCCCAGCCGGTCCCGCAGCCGTACGGTGCCGAGCGAGTCCAGACCGGCCTCGGCGAACGGCTGGTCCACCTCCGGTGCCCGGCCGGTGATCCCCTCGGTCTCCCCGCGGACCAGGTCCAGCACGTACTGGAACCGCAGTCGCCGCCGGGCCGGCTTGCCCGAGGAGGTCTGCGGGATGCGGCTGACCGGGCGGATCGCCGCCGGCACCCGGTGCGGGGGCAGGTGCCGGCGGCAGAAGGCCAGGACCGCCGCCGGATCCACCGCGCCGACGACGTAGCCGACCGGTACCTCCCCGAGCACCGGGTCCGGTTCGCCCGCCACGGCCGCTGCCCGGACGTCCGGGCAGCGGGCCAGCACCTGTTCGATCTCGGCGGGGTGGACGTTCTCCCCGCCCCGGATGATGATCTCGCTCGCCCGACCGGTCACCACCAGCCGGCCGCCCTCCTCCCGGCCGAGGTCCCCGGTGGCCTGCCAGTCGACGGCGCCGGGCAACCGCAGCCGGATCTCCCCGTCGACGAACCGGGTCTCGATCCCGGGCAGCACGACGCCGTCGACGGCGACCTTCCCGGAGGCCTCCGTGCTGCCGTACCCGTCGTGCAGCTCGTGGCCGGACACCCGGCGGAACCGCTCGCGCAGCTCCGCCGGCAGCGGGGCGCCGGCCGATAGGCAGAGCGGTGGCAACGGGGCCCCGGCGTCCAGGAGTTGGGCGAAGACCGCGGGCACGCCGCCCAGTGCGGTGAAGGGCGTCCGGCGGAGCAGCCCGGCGGCCGCCTCCGGGGTGAAGCGGTCCATCACGTGGGCGCTCGCGCCCAGGGCCAGCACGCCCACCACGCACATCGAGTGCCCGAAGGCGTGGAACAGCGGCAGCGGCCACAGCAGGTGGTCCTCGGCGGACATGCCCAGCAGGCCGCGGTAGGCGTGGTCGGCCGACCGGAGCCAGGCCCGCTGCGTCGACAGCACGCCCTTCGGGTCCCCGCTCGTTCCCGAGGTGTGGTGCAGCCAGGCGGGCTCGTCCGGAGCGAGGTCGTCGCGGGGCGGGGCGCCGGTGGGGGAAAGCAGCTCGTCCACGGTCACCACCCGGACCCCGGCGACCCGGCGGGCCTGCGCCAGGTGGGCGCGGTCGGTGACCACCAGGTCGGCGCCGCCGTCGGCCAGGCGGAACCGGAGCTCGTCGTCGCCGAGCCGCGGGTCGATCGGCACACCGACGGCGGCGGCGCGGGTGACGCCGAGGGTGGCGGTGATCGCGGGCACCCCGCCGGACAGCTGGAGCGCGACCCGACTGCCGCGCTCGACCCGGAGGTTGCCGGCCACCAGGGCCGTGCGGCGGGCGAGGTCGCCGTAGCTCACCGCACCGCCGGAGTCGGTGAAGGCCGCCCGGTCCGGCTGCTCCGAGGCGTGACGGAGGATCAGCTCGTGCATCTGGCACCCCTGCATTCCGCGGTGTGGTGAACGGGTTCCGGCAACCGTCACCCTCGGCATGATCGTGCGTCAAATCCACTCCGCCCCGGGGTCGGGGCCGGACCGGGCGTTCCCGCGGCCGGCCGGCGGTTGGTCCGATCGGACCCCGGCGGCCCGGACCGACACGCCACGGGTGGTGGACGGGCGGCCGTCCGGGTGGCTCAAACCGTGAGTGGTCCAGACCTTAATGGTCCAGACCTATTGACCAACTCCGGCTCCCCTCCTACGATCCG
Organism: Kitasatospora sp. NPDC059146; assembly: GCF_042786665.1. Taxonomy (NCBI): domain Bacteria; kingdom Bacillati; phylum Actinomycetota; class Actinomycetes; order Kitasatosporales; family Streptomycetaceae; genus Kitasatospora; species Kitasatospora sp. NPDC059146. The sequence continues at coordinate 13,107 of NZ_JBHZCY010000075.1, forward strand.
GTCCGGCACAGCCCCACATGTCCCCCACCTCACCCACGGCCGGGCGTCACGCCCCCACGCGTCGGTCACGTCCCTGGCGCCCCGGTCGGAAGGGAGCACAGCATGTTCCGTCGGAGGTCCCGAACCCCACGCCCGTCGGGCGGTTCCCACCCCGCTCCGGAGGCCGGCCGTCCCGGCGGGGAGCCGCGCCGGACGGGTCTGGAACGCGCGTCGCGGCCCACACCCCGGGCCGCCCAGCACCGCCCGAGCGCGCTGGTCCGCTCCCTCGCCGTGGTCGGGACGGCCGCCCTGGTCGGCGCCGGCATCGCGGTGACCGGCTCCGTCACCGCCGGGGCCGCGACCCCCAACCTGGTGGCCAACCCCGGCTTCGAGAGCGGACTCTCCAACTGGACCTGTTCGCCCGGCACGGCGGCGGTGGTCGGCAGCCCGGTGCACTCCGGCAGCGCCGCCCTCCAATCCACGCCGACCGGCCAGGACACCGCCCAGTGCTCCCAGACCATCAGCGTGCAGCCCAACTCCGCGTACACGCTGAGCGCCTACGTCCAGGGCAGCTACGTCTACCTGGGCGCCAGCGGCACCGGCGGCAGCGACCCGTCCACCTGGGCGCCCGGCAACGCCTCCTACGGGCAGCTCAGCGTCAACTTCACCACCGGGCCCGGCACCACCTCGGTGACGGTCTACCTGCACGGCTGGTACGGGCAGCCCGCCTACTACGCGGACGACGTGTCGCTCACCGGCCCCGGCGGCAGCAGCTCCACGCCGCCCACCACCCCGCCGACCACGCCGCCCACGACGCCTCCCACGACCCCGCCGACCACGCCTCCCACCACCCCGCCCACGACCCCGCCGACCACCCCGCCGGGCGGCGACACCTGCCCGACCAAGCCCCGGCCCACGGGCAAGGTCCTCCAGGGCTACTGGGAGAACTGGGACGGCGCCGCCAACGGCGTCCACCCGGGCCTGGGCTGGGTGCCCATCACCGACAGCCGGATCGCCGCGCACGGCTACAACGTGATCAACGCCGCCTTCCCGGTGATCCTCTCCGACGGCACCGTGCAGTGGCAGGACGGCATGGACGCCAACGTCAAGGTCTCCACCCCCGCCGAGATGTGCCAGGCCAAGGCGGCCGGGGCGACGATTCTGATGTCCATCGGCGGCGCCGCCGCCGGCATCGACCTCAGCTCCAGCACCGTCGCCGACCGCTTCGTGGCGACCGTCGTCCCGATCCTCAAGAAGTACAACTTCGACGGGATCGACATCGACATCGAGACCGGCCTCTCCGGCAGCGGCGACATCAAGACGCCCTCCGCCTCCCAGGCCAACCTGATGCGCATCATCGACGGAGTGCTGGCCCAGATGCCCGCCGGCTTCGGCCTCACCATGGCCCCCGAGACCGCCTACGTCACCGGCGGGAGCGTCACCTACGGCTCCATCTGGGGCGCCTACCTGCCGATCATCAAGAAGTACGCCGACAACGGCCAGCTGTGGTGGCTGAACATGCAGTACTACAACGGCAGCATGTACGGCTGCTCCGGAGACTCCTACCAGGCCGGTACGGTGCAGGGCTTCACCGTCCAGACCACCTGCCTGAACAACGGCCTCACCATCCAGGGCACCACCGTCAAGGTGCCCTACGACAAGCAGGTGCCCGGCCTCCCGGCCCAGCCGGGTGCCGGCGGCGGCTACATGGACCCGGGCTCGGTCGGCCAGGCCTGGGGCAACTTCGGCGGCGCCTTGAAGGGCCTGATGACCTGGTCGCTCAACTGGGACGGCTCGAAGGGCTGGACCTTCGGGGACAACGCCAGGTCGCTCCAGGGCCGTTGACGCCGGACCGATCACCGCTGAGACACCGCTGAACCACCACTGAACCACCACCGAAGGCCCGCGCCCCGCCACCCCGGGGCGCGGGCCGTTCAGTTCCCCGCACCACCCCCCGGAGCGCCGCCGGGCCCGCCGTCAGCCGGGCCCGCGTCAGGGAGGCGTCAGGAGTTCGTCAGGGCGGGTGACGGAGCTTGCCCCGGGCATCGGCGCGGGCTTTGATGGACGGCATGCACCGCTCGACCCGCCACCACGACCGCCCGCCGCATAGCCGGCCGCGGTTCGTCGTCGCGGTCGCGGTCGCCACTGCCGTCCGGTAGTACCGAGCTCCTTCCCGCCGGTCACCGGCCGCGCGTACGGGCCCGGGGCAGTCCCGCCGAGCCCGTGCCGATCACCGCCGCCCGTCCTCCGCCCCGTTCGGCTCCGGGGCGGGGGCGGGCGGTCGTCTCCGCAGTACACCTTTCTCGCACCACACTCCTTCTCGCACCGGCGGCCCCGGCGCGGGCGGCCGCGCGCCGCCCCGTCGCCGTACCCCGCCGGTGCCCAGCACCCTTGGATGGGTCATGTCCGACACCGTTCTGTCCGCCCGTACCGCCCTTGTCACCGGCGCCTCCTCCGGCATCGGTTGGGAGACCGCCCGGCTGCTCGCCGGGCGGGGCGCGAACGTCCTGGTGCACGCCCGCACCGCCGCCGAGGCGGAGGACGCCGTCGACCGGCTGATCGCCGCCGGCGCCCGCCGTGACCAACTCGTCGAGCTGGCCGCCGACTTCACCCGGCTGGCGGAGGTCGCGGTGCTGGCCGGCACGGTCGTCAAGCACTACCCGGCGCTGGACCTGCTGGTGAACAACGCCGCCGTGATGGCGCCCGAGCGCTGCACCCTGACCGACGACGGCAACGAGCTCTCCCTGCAGGTCAACTTCCTGGCCGCGCACCTGCTGGCCAAGCTGCTCCGGGCCCCGCTCTCGGCCGCCGGGGACGCCCGGATCGTCAACGTGTCGTCCTCCCTGCACCGCACCGCGTCGATGAACTGGTCGGACCCGCACCGGGTGAAGAAGTACTCCCGGGTCGCCGCGTACGCCCAGTCGCAGCTGGCGCTCACCATGGCGACCGCCGAGATGGCGCCGGCCGGCTCCGGCGTCACCGCCGTCAGCCTCAACCCGGGCCTGTGCGACACGGCGCTGCTGCCGCTCTACGGGCGGGTCGGCGCACCGGCGGCGGAGGGCGCGGCGGCCGTGGTCCGGCTCTGCCTGCCGGATGCCGAGATCGCCAACGGCGCCTACTACGACGGCGGCGTCGCCGCGCCGACGGCCCAGGCCGCCCAGGAGGAGCGCTCGCAGAAGCGCCTGGTGAAGCTCGCCGACCAGCTGGTCGGCCGGGCCGCCTGAACCGCGTCCACCCACCCAGGACCAGGAGGAGCACGGTGTCCAAGCGCGCCCGCAAGAAGAAGGCCCGGCGGAAGAAGAAGGCGAACCACGGCCGCAAGGCCTGTCAGTGACCGCGTAGCGGAGCCCCGGGCCCGCCGTCCTCAGCGCTGAGCGAGGACGACGGGCCCGGGGTCGTGCTGCCGGGGCCTTGGCCCGGCGCCTCGGGGCGTGGTCCAGGGCCCGGGAGCGGCTCAGGCGAGGGTGGCCCAGTCCTGGGTGTTGGCGTTGCCGGCCGCGTTGACGACCACGGCCGCTCCGGTGCTCACGGCGGCGCTGTCGAGCACGTAGCCGGTCGCCGGGTTGGTGATCGTCAGGGTGCCGCTGCCGTTCTGGGTGACCTGCCACTTCTGGTACTGGCTGGCGGAGTTGAAGGCCTGGAGGGTGACCTGGCCGCCGGCCGCGGCGGGCGCGGTGAGGGTCAGCGGGGTCGGGCAGCTGTCGTAGATCCGGGTGGTGCCGTCCGCGTTCGGGTCCAGCTTCCACTTCTCCGAGGCGTGGGTGGAGTCGTAGGTGTCGAGGTCGGCGACCACGTTGGTGGAGTTGGCGCACTGCCCGGCGTGCTCCAGGGCCAGGCCGCCCCCGTTGGTGAAGGCGTGGTACTGGTTGTCGCCCACCGGGTTGGGCCCGTAGTCGACGGTGTGGGCGGCCAGGTAGTTGAGCGCGCTGCCGGTGGTGGCGAGGTTGCCCAGCGGTCGGTCGTTCTTGAAGTAGTCGGCGAAGGTCGACGGGGCGTGCGAGGTCAGCAGGGCGACGGTGCCGTTCCAGCCGCCGTCGACGTTGTTCCACAGGTCGAGCAGCGAGCCGTCCACGTTGCCCTGGACCTGGTCGCCGGTGTTCCAGCCGGTGGTGTAGGTGAACGGGTAGCTGCTGCCGTCGGGCCAGACGTAGCGGTAGTCGCCGAGCAGGTAGGCGGCCGTGGAGTCGGCGAAGCCCTCGGTCCAGGCGCAGCTCGCCGAGCTGACCAGGTTGACGTAGTGCGGGCTGCAGTTGCTCACCGCGGGGAACACGCCGTTGTACAGGCGGTGCATCAGGAAGTGGCCGGACTCGTGCAGCACGGTGTGCTCGGAGTCCGGGTCGGCGGCGGCCAGGTGGACGGTGCCGGCCAGGTCGTAGTACGTCCCGTCGGCCGAGTTCGCCGTCCAGCGGACGGTGAGTTCGGTGCAGGCGTTGTTCGCCTCGTGCGAGGACCAGCAGGCGGTGGCGGGGTTGTTCCGGTGCTGGTAGAGCAGGTTGACGGTGTCGAAGGCGTGCCAGGCCCGGGCGGTGGCCGCCGGGGGTTTGACCGTGCCCAGCGAGGTGCTGGCGGCGATGTTGTTCTGGGTGGCGGAGTCCAGTGTGTACGGGGTGCCGGTGGTGTCGGCGACCTTCCAGTACTGGTTGCTCTCGGTGCGGAACCGCACCCACAGGCTGCTCATCGAGGTGGTGGCGGCCGGGGTGTAGCAGAGGTTGAAGCTGCCGTCGGCGGCGCTGGTCAGCTGGTAGTCGGCGGTCAGCTGGTGGGCGGTGTCGGTGACCTTCTCGGCTCCCCACAGCTGGGCGTCCGCGCTGCGCGCCGGTTTGGTCTGGGTGGGCTTGGCCGGGCCGGCTTCGGCCGACTGGTAGTCGTACTGGAGCGTACCGCTGAGACAGATCGGGCTCGCGGCCCGGGCCGGCGTCGCGGTGAGCGGAACGACGGCGGAGACGGCGAGGAGGACGGCGCCGAGGGCGGCGGAGCCGTGCGACAGCCGGATGCCGAAGGCCATGAAGGGGCTTCCTCTCCTGGGGAACACGCCTGCGGAGGTGACACGGTTCGATGACGACCGAGTCCGCAGCCCAGGATCGGGGCCCGACACCTCAGGGGGTAAGAGCGCGCGGTTGCGCGCCGATGAGCCGGTAGTCGGATGGAATCACTCTGGTGGTGAACGCGACGGCGCCCGCTCCGGGCGCCGTCGGCGCGCCGGTGCGCTGCGGCCGGTCGGCCGTCTGTCCGGCCGTCAGTTCCTGCGGGCCAGGCCGCAGGAGATCAGCCGCTCCCACACCGTCAGGTCGCCGGTGCCACCGTCCCCGGGATCCGGGCGCCACGAGGAGCAGAACTCCAGCCCCGGTTCGAGCAGTTCGAGCCCGCCGAACAGGCCGAGCAGCTCCTCGTCGGTGCGCCAGCGGCCGCGGCCGAGACTGCCCTGGAGCTTCTGCTCCGCGAGCCGGGTCTCCTCGTTCGCGCCGGAGCGGAAGTGGGAGACGTACACCAGGCTGCCCGGGGCCACCCGGTCCGCCCACCAGCGCACCACGTCGGCGGGCCGCTCGTCGTCGTTGAGGTGGTGCAGGACGGCGCTGAACAGGACGCCCACCGGCCGGTCGAAGTCGATCAGGCGCCGCACCTCGGGGTGCTGGCGGATCGTCTCCGGCGCGCGCAGGTCCGCCTGGGCCACGGCGGTGCGGTCGTCGGTGGCGAGCAGCGCGCGGCCGTGGGCCAGCACCATGGGGTCGTTGTCGACGTAGACGACGTGCGCGTCGGGGGCGTGCCGCTGGGCGACCTGGTGCACGTTGTCGGCGGTCGGCAGCCCGCTGCCCATGTCGATGAACTGCCGGATGCCGTCGTCGGCCATCGCGCCCACGGCCCGCACCAGGGCCCGGCGGTTGGCGAAGGCGATCGCCACCGAGCCCGGCAGGTCCCGCAGGAAGAAGTCGCCGATCTCGCGGTCGACGGGGAAGTTGTCCTTGCCGCCCAGCAGGTAGTCGTAGACCCGGGCGATGCTCGGCTTCGACCGGTCGATCCCGCTGCTGTCATCGGCCATGCTGGCAACCCCGTCCTCGGCGTCCGTCGTGGGCCCGATCGTAGGAGAACGTCCTGGTCCCGGGCGGTAACCGACGGTTGATGTCGCGGAATCGGGCAGGTCCTGCCCGGACCTGCCTGGTCCTGCCAGAGCCTGTCCGGATCTGTCCGGGCGGGTGAGGCGGTCTTGTCCCGGGCGGGCATCGGCCGTCCAATGGCCGGTATGGCATCGAGCGAGCTCGTCCTGATGACCGATCACAGCTCGACCGAGGGCAGCCGCGACACCCTCGTCGCCGCGGTGCACGCCCTGACCGGCCGGGCCCCCGCCCTGCTGGACGCGCGACACTTCACCCCCGGCGGCAGCGGCCGGATCCGCACCGACGGCGAGGAACCGCGGCTGGAGGCGGACGGGGTGAGCGTGGGTGCCGACACCGTGCTGGTCTACGAGATCCCGCCACACCGGCGCCGGGACTTCGAGACGGTCCAGCACGGGCTGCGGGCGGCCGGCGTGCGCTCCCTCGGGACGAACGCGGCGGCCTGGCGGGCGGCGACCGAGAAGGACCGGACCGTCGCGTGCTTCACCCGTGACGGCATCGCCCACATGCCGACCGTGGCCTTCACCCGGCCCGACGCCGAGGAGGCCGCCGAGGCGTTCGAGCGGCTGGGCCGCGACGTCTGGGCCCGCCCGACGATCGGCATGGGCGGTACCGACGTCTTCCACGTTTCCACCCATGCCCAGCTCCGGGCCGCGGCCGAGTTCTACGCCCGTGCGGGCACCGGTTGGCTGATCGCCCGTGACGCCCGGAACTTCGGGCCCGACGGGCGGCGCCACCAGTACCGCGTGGTGGTGCTCGGCGGACGGGTCCTGCGGGTGGTCGAGCACGTCCAGCCGGACCCGGACGCACCGTGCAACGAGAGCCGGGGCGCCGTCTCCACTCGCCTGGAGCCGGGGGACCTGCCCGCCGGCCTGGCCGAACTCGCCGTCGCCGCGGCCGAGTCGCTCGGCCTGTCGTTCGCCGGGGTGGACCTCGCCGCGGAGAGCGGCGGCGTCGTCTTCGAGGTCAACGTCCACCCCGCGTTCGGCACCGACCGCGGCCTGGAGACCGTCGCCGTCCCCTACGTCGCCGCTCACCTGGCCGCCGGCGGAGTGTCCGGCTGAACCGTGCTCCGCCGCCCCCGGAGAAGTCCTCAGCCGGACGGGGTGGTCCCGGTGAACGGTGTGGCGGGCGCGGCGTGCGCGGTCGGCGCGGCGGCGGAGTCGGGGAGGACGCCGAGCTGTTGCAGGACGCCGGCCCGGTCGTAGGCGTCCACGGAGCGGGCGATCCGGCCGTCCTCGGCGAACTCGAGCAGGCTCATCAGGTAGAGCGAGAACCGCTTGCCGCGGCTGGACTCCGGGAGGCAGAGGAAAGGCTCCCGGACGGTGGCGCTGTAGTGCACGTGGGCCACCGCGTGGGACGGGCCGACCACCACGCCCTGGCCGACCGAACGGATGTCGGAGAAGAGCTCGCCGGCCCGGCTGAAGTACTCGTGCAGCTCCCGGTGGCCCCGGTAGGTGTGGTCGAACGCCTTGTCCTCGATCACGGCGTCCTCGGTGTAGTACTCCATCGCGTCGGCGGGGGCGGTGGGGGAGTCCCACATGGTCACCCAGCGTTCGACGAACGCCTTCCGCTCGCTCGGGTCGAAGTCCGGCACGGGTTCAGTCCTTTCCACGTGGGGGCGCGGTTCGAGGGGTGGGGCCCGGAGACCAGTGCCGGAGCACGGCGGCCATGACCCGTGGCGCCGCCAGTTCGGCCGGTGAGCCGGTCAGGCTGACGGCGTTCCAGACGGCGGTGGCGACCCGGGCGTCCTCGGCCGCGGCGCGCATGGTGGCCTGGAAGGACCTCGCCAGCAGGCCGGCGACGGCGGGGTGGGTGCCGGGGACCTGGGGCATGGCCCGGTCGGCCATGGTGGAGAACAGCCACGGGAGCCGCACCGCCCGGGCGGCCTCCCGGTAGAAGCGCCGGGGCAGGCCGGCCGGGCCGGCGGCGAGGCACCTGCGGAGCGCCCTGGCCTCCAGGGCGGCGACCGTCATGCCCGCGCCGTAGATCGGGTTGAGGCTGCACAGTGCGTCGCCGGTGGAGATCAGCCCGTCGGGGAGCCGGCGCAGCCGGTGGAAGTCCCGGCGCAGGGAGGCCGGGTAGGCGAAGGAGGAGACCCCGGTGATCGGCTCGGCGTTGCGGAGCGCGGTCGACGTCCCGGCGGGGAGCAGGTCCTCGGCGAAGTCGAGGAACCGCTCCGGCGAGAGGGGCGGGTGGTCGTCCTTGCCGAAGCCGTAAAGGGAGAGCACCCAGGCGTCGTGCTCCTGCTGGGTGAGGACGGCGCCGCGGGGGCGGGTGGTGGTCGCTCCGATCAGCACGCCCTTGGCTGCTCCCAGGGCGCCCGGGGCGACCCGGTAGCGGCGGCTGGCGTAGGCGACGTCGACGGCCAGGCGGGCCGTGGACGGCGCCCGGTACCCCAGGGACCTCAGCCAGGCCGCGCCCCGGCCCGCGCGGCCCATCGCGTCCACGACCAGGTCCGCGTGGACGGCCTCGGCGGAGTCGGGCTCGCCGGGGCGGGCCAGCCGGACCCCGCCGACCCGGGCCGGACCGGCGGTGATCGGGTCGGCGGTGATGGGGGCGGTGGCCTCCAGCCCCGACCGCAGGGTGACGCCGGGCAGCGCGCGGACCCGCTCGCGCAGCCGGTCCTCCAGGAAGGGCCGGCTCACCTGGAGCACCCGGCCGAGCGGCACCTGCCGTAGGCGCGACCCGAAGAAGACGATGTCGAGCTCGTCCAGGGCCCCGGCCAGGGTGCCGCCGTCGGCCGCCAACTCCTCGACTAATCCCGGGAAGAGCTCCGCCAGGACCTGCGCGCCGCCCGGCGTGAGCGAGTGGACGTGCGCCCCCTGCGGGACGCCGCGCCGGACGTCGGGGGGTTGCGGGTAGGTGTCCCGCTCGACGACGGTGACGTGCTCGAAGAACCCGGAGAGGGCCCGGGCGGCGCACAGGCCACTGATCCCCGCACCGAGCACGAGCGCGTGGCCCGCTCCGCCGCGACTGCCGCTGCGCCTGCTTCGCCGTGGACCCACGGTCGGCTCCGATCCCTCGCCGCCCGCCGACGGACGGGCGCCCCCACCCTGCCACCCGGCTCCCGGCCCGCACCACCGGGCAGTCACCCGTCCGGGTGATGGCGGCGGACCGGGCTCACCCGATCGGGTCCCCACCGCTGGCGGGGTGCCGGCGCGTTGGGGTCAGTCCTGCGGCTGCACGGCCGGTTGGCGCTCGGGGTAGGCGGCGAGCAGGGCCAGCCAGAGCTGGAAGCGGTCCTGCATGGAGGCCAGGGAGCGGCCGGTGAGCCGCTCGATCCGGTCCAGCCGGTAGCGGACGGTGTTGCGGTGGACGTACAGCCGGTCGGCGACCGCCTGCACCGAGCAGTCCGCCGCCAGGTAGGCGTGCAGGGTCGTGACCAGGTCGGCGCGGTTGGCCTCGTCGAAGCGGGTGAGCGGGCGCAGCACCTCGGCGGCGAGCTGCTTCAACGGCAGGTCGGGGCTGGACAGCAGCAGGCGGGGCAGGTTGAGCGGGTCGCCGCCGTGCACCCCGGGGCCTTTGGCGAGGGCGGCCTGGGCCTCGAACCAGCTCCAGCGCAGCCCGTCGACGCCCCGGTAGCAGCCGCCGACGCCGACCGCCGCGCGGGTGTCCAGGCCGGAGAGCGCGGTGCCGAGGCACCGGGCCAGGTCGTCGACCGGCGCGGAGCGGGGGAGCACCGCCACCAGGTACCGGTTGACGACGGCGGTGAGCACCGGCTCGGCGGAGTCGGGGTGCTCCGCCGGCAGCCAGGGCAGCCGGGCGAGCCGCCGGTCCGCCTCCGGCCCGCCGCGTCCGTCCGCGGCCCGCCCGTCCGCCTGCGCCCCGGCCCCGGCCCCAGAGCCGGACCCGGACCCGGCCCCCTCCGGCGCCAGCCGGCCCAGCACCACCCGGTGGGCGGCCCGGGGGTCGAGCCCGAACGCGGCGAGCCGGCGCTCGGCGGTGGCCGGCGCGATCACGTCCCGCACGATGTCCTCGACGACCTGGCCGACCAGCTCCCGCCGCCCGGCCAGGTGGGCCTGACGGCGGGCCAGCTCCAGCCCGACCAGCCGGACGGCGTACGGGAGGACGTCCGCCGCCGGGCCCGCCGAGCGCAGGCAGAGGAAGGCCGCGACCGCGCCGTCGACCTGCACCGGCAGCCGCAGCGGCCCGGCGCCGCCGGGCACCTCCGCGCCCGTCCGCCCGGCGGCCAGGTGCTCCGGCCGCCCGGCCGCCCGCAGCTCCGCGAACAGCGCCTCCGACCGCTCCGGACTGGCGGCCAGCACCACCCCGTGCCGGTCCACCACGGCGACCTCCGAGCCGGTGGCCCGCCGCAGCACCCGCAGCAGCGCGGTCAGGCCCTCGCCGCCGAGCAGCGCCTGGACCAGCAGGTCGTGCTGGTCGACCAGCCGCCGCTGCGCGCTGTGGTCCTCGGCCGTGATCCGTTCGGCGACCAGCCGGTTCACCGCGATGAACGGCGTCTCGTACGGGACCTCCAGCACCGCCAGGCCCTGCCGTTCGGCCTCGGCGACGGTGGCCCGGGGCACGGCGGGGTGGCTCAGTCCGGTGCCGAAGCCGATCCCCGAGGCGCCGGCGGCCGCCACCCGTTGGACGAAGGCGGTCTGCGCGGCGGCGCCGCGCTGCCGCAGGCCGGTGGTGAGGAGCAGTTCGCCGCCCGTCAACCACTCCGTCGGGTCGGCGAGTTCGGTCACCGCGACCCAGCGCACGACCCGGTCGAGCCCGGCCGTGCCGGTGCACAGTCGCAGGCCGAGGCCCTCTTCCCGAAGCAGATCGCGCAGCGTCACCGGCATGCGCCGGACTGTAGCGCCGCACAACTCGCCGACGGAAGACCGTGCGGGCGTCCATAGCCGGGCGGGGTGGTCCCTTCCTAGGGTTCCGTGCGAACCGACACGACAACCCGTCCGTACCGTCCGCTTGTCGTACCAGCCAGAAGGGCCACCGGAGTTGAGCAGCCACGACCGTCCACCCCGACCGGAGCCGGCCCCCGGCGCGGTCCGGCTCGAAGGGCTGGCCAAGACCTTCGACGGCCAGGTCCGCGCGGTCGACGGCGTCGACCTGGACATCGGCGAGGGCGAGTTCTTCGCGATGCTCGGGCCCTCCGGCTCGGGGAAGACCACCGTGCTGCGCATGATCGCCGGCTTCGAGGCCCCGAGCTCCGGCCGGGTCCTGCTGGGCGGCGCCGACGTCACCGGCCTGCCGCCGTTCGACCGGGACGTCAACACGGTGTTCCAGGACTACGCGCTGTTCCCGCACATGACGATCGAGCAGAACGTCGGCTACGGCCTGATGGTCCGCCGGGTGCCGAAGCCCGCACGGGCCGAGCGGGTGCGTGCGGCGCTCGCCATGGTCCGGCTGGAGGGCTTCGAGCGCCGCCGCCCGGCCCAGCTCTCCGGCGGCCAGCGCCAACGCGTCGCGCTGGCCAGGGCGTTGGTGAACCGCCCGAAGGTGCTGCTGCTGGACGAGCCGCTCGGTGCGCTCGACCTGAAACTGCGGCACGAGATGCAGGCCGAGCTCAAGCGGATCCAGCGCGAGGTCGGGATCACCTTCGTGTTCGTCACCCACGACCAGGACGAGGCCCTGACGATGAGCGACCGCGTCGCGGTGTTCAACGCGGGCCGGATCGAGCAGGTCGGCCCGCCCGCCGAGGTGTACGAGCACCCGGCCACCGCCTTCGTGGCCGGCTTCGTCGGCACCTCCAACCTGCTGGACGGCCCGGCCGCCGAGCAGGTGGTGGGCGAGGCCGGGCTGTTCAGCGTCCGCCCGGAGAAGATCCGGATAGCGCACCCGGACGACCCGGCCGGGCCGGACGAGCTGTCCGCCACCGGGCGGGTCGCCGAGGTCGTCTACGCGGGCGGCCACACCCGCTTCCTGGTCGACCTGGAGGCCGGCGGGCGGCTGACCGCCGTCCGGCAGAACGTCGACGAGGGCTCCGCCGACGTCCTGCGCCACCGCGGCGCCGAGGTCGTCCTCGCCTGGCAGCGCCGGCACACCGTCCGGGTCGGCTCCTGACCCACCCCCACCCCCTCACCGAAGATCGGAACACCCCGCCATGCGCATCCCCCTGATCGCCCGCGCCGCGGCCGCCGCCACCGCCGCCGTCCTGCTCGCCGCAGGGTGCGGCAGCAGCAGCGGCGGCACGGGCGCCGCGAACGGCTCGCACGGGCTGAACCCGCCGAAGCTGCCGATGCTCCAGTCCCTGGGCGCCGGGGAGGGCCAGGTGAACCTGGTCGCCTGGGCCGGGTACGCCGAGGACGGCTCGGACGACAAGGGCGTCGACTGGGTCCACCCCTTCGAGCAGCAGACCGGCTGCAAGGTCAACGCGAAGATCGCCGGGACCTCCGACGAGATGGTCTCGCTGATGAAGACCGGCCAGTACGACGCCGTCTCGGCCTCCGGCGACGCGACCCTGCGACTGATCGCCGCCGGTGACGTCGCCCCCGTCAACACCGCCCTGGTGCAGAACTACGCGGACGTCTTCGACGGCCTCAAGAACCAGCCCTGGAACTCGGTGAACGGCCAGATGTACGGCATCCCGCACGGCCGCGGCGCCAACCTGCTGATGTACCGCACCGACAAGGTCACCCCGGCCCCCGACTCCTGGAGCGTGGTCTTCGACGGCGCCGCGCCCTACGCCGGCCACGTCACCGCCTACGACTCCCCGATCTACATCGCCGACGCCGCGCTCTACCTGATGAAGACGAAGCCGGAACTCGGCATCACCAACCCGTACGCGCTGGACGCGACCCAGCTCAAGGCGTCCGTCGACCTGTTGAAGACCCAGCACAAGGCGATCGGCGAGTACTGGAGCGACTTCCAGAAGTCGGAGAACTCCTTCAAGACCGGGGACACCGTGGTCGGCACCAGCTGGCAGGTGATCGCCAACCTGGCCCAGGCGGACAAGGCGCCGGTCAAGGCCGTGCTGCCGAAGGAGGGCGCCACCGGCTGGTCCGACACCTGGATGGTGTCGGCCAAGGCCGCCCACCCCAACTGCGCCTACCAGTGGATGAACTGGATCGTCTCGCCGACCGCGAACGCCCAGGTCGCCCAGTGGTTCGGCGAGGCGCCGGCCAACTCCAAGGCCTGCGACCTGACCACCGACAAGGGCTTCTGCACCACCTTCCACGCCGCCGACGAGGCCTACTGGAAGGACGTGTACTACTGGACCACCCCGGTCAAGAGCTGCCTGGACGGCCGCACGGTGGCCTGCACCGACTACGCCGCCTGGACGTCCGCCTGGACCGAGATCAAGGGCTGATGACCGCGACCGGCACGACCGGCCCGGCGACCGGCCCGACCGGCACGGCCGCCGCACCCGCCCCGGCACCGCAGCCGCGGCGGGGCGGCGTGCGGCGGGCCGCCTCCGTACTGCACCGGCACGCCGGGCTGCGGCTGGCGCTGCTGCTGTCCGTCCCGATGGCCTGGCTGCTGCTCGCCTACCTGGGGTCGCTGGCCGTCCTGCTGCTCTCGGCCTTCTGGGCGGTCGACGACTTCACCTACGACCTCGTCCGGGTCTGGAACACCGCCAACTTCCACACCGTCCTCACCGAGCCGGTCTACCGGACGATCGCCCTGCGCACGCTCGGCATCGCCGCCGCCGTCACCGTCATCGACGCCGTGGTGGCCTTCCCGATGGCCTTCTACATGGCCCGGATCGCCCGGCCGCGCACCCGCAAGCTGCTGGTGGTGGCCGTCCTGACGCCGCTGTGGGCCAGCTACCTGGTGAAGGCCTACGCCTGGCGGGTCATCCTCGGCCAGGGCGGCGTGCTGGACCGGCTCGGCGCCCCGTTCGGGCTGTCCAGCCCGGGGTACGGCACCACGGCGGTGATCCTGGTCCTCGCCTACCTGTGGCTGCCGTACATGATCCTGCCGGTCTACGCCGGACTGGACAACCTGCCCGGCAACCTGCTCGACGCCTCCGCCGACCTGGGCGCCTCCGCCTGGCGGACCTTCCGCTCGGTGGTCCTCCCGCTGGTCCTGCCCTCGGTGTTCGCCGGGTCGGTGTTCACCTTCTCGCTCAGCCTGGGCGACTACATCACCGTACGGATCGTCGGCGGCAAGACCCAGGTGCTGGGCACCGCGATCGCCGACAACGTGACGCTCAACCTGCCGCTGGCCGCCGCGCTGTCCTGCGTCCCGGTGGTGATGATCGTCGGCTACCTGCTCGCCGTGCGCCGCACCGGCGCCCTGGACTCGCTGTAGGACCCCTTCGGAGGCGTACCCCCGTGATCCTCTCCCGCCGCACCCGGATCGCGCTGCGCGCGGCCACCTTCCTCGGCCTCGCCGTCGTCTACCTGCCGCTGCTGCTGGTGCTGGTCAACTCGTTCAACCGGGACCGCTCCTTCGCCTGGCCGCCGACCGGGTTCACCACCGAGTGGTGGGTCCGGGCCTGGCAGTCCGAGGGCGCCCGCAGCGCCCTGGTCTCCTCGCTGCAGGCCGGGGCGGGGGCCACCCTGGTGGCGCTGGTCCTGGGCACCATGACGGCCTTCGCCGTCCAGCGGTACCGGTTCTTCGGCCGCCAGGCGGTGTCCTTCCTGGTGATCCTGCCGATCGCGCTGCCCGGCATCGTCACCGGCATCGCGCTCAACGCCGCGTTCCGCACGGTGCTGGGCCCGGCCGGCATCGGCTTCGGCCTGCTCACCGTGGTGATCGGGCACGCCACCTTCTGCGTGGTGGTGGTCTTCAACAACGTCCTCGCCCGGCTGCGCCGGCTGGCCCCCTCGGCCGAGGAGGCCTCGGCGGACCTCGGCGCCCACACCTTCCAGACCTTCCGGCACGTCACCTTCCCGGCGGTGCGGTCGGCCCTGCTCGCGGGCGGCCTGCTGGCCTTCGCGCTGTCCTTCGACGAGATCGTGGTGACCACCTTCACGGCCGGTCCGACCGTCCAGACCCTGCCGGTCTGGATCTACGCCAACCTCGCGCGCCCCAACCAGGCCCCGGTGGTGAACGTGGTGGCGGCGGTGCTGGTGCTGCTCTCCGTCGTCCCGGTGTACCTGGCCCAGCGGCTGTCGGCGGACAGCGCCGGCGGGCGGTTGTGACGGGTGTTGTGCGACAGCTGGTTCCGAAAAAGCTGCAATGTTGAAACGGTGACGTTTCACCGAATGTCGAAACAGTCTTCCGAGCGATATTCAGTGAATGCGAAGGGAGGCGAATTGACTTCCCATCACTCCCTTCACCTGCCCGGACGCCGTTCTTAATGTTTCCTTACCCGCAGCCGTTGACCACCGTTCATCAACTCTGCTTTCCTTCATCCCCAAGCAGCTGGCCCCACCGAGAGACCGTCAATTCCGGCTGTCCGGAAGATAGAACCGGATTCGGCGCTCGGTGGATTCCGCCTGCTGCTCCTTCCCCACAAAGGGATCGTTCGCGGCCCCCCGGCCGCAACGGGCGATCGGTAAGCAGAGAGGCACCCTCACCCCATGGGTCACTCCCCCAGAATGCGGCGCGCGAAGAACGCGGCGCTCACCGGCCTGGCGTCCATCGCGCTCGCCGCCGCCGGTCTCGCCGGCGCGGCCGGACCGGCCGCCGCCCAGGACATCTCCAGCTCCTCGGGCAGCGTCAACAACGAGTTCAACCCCTGGAGCCCCCAGAACGGCCACCCGTACCGCCACGGCGCGGTGATGGGCAAGCAGCAGCAGAAGAAGTACAAGGAGTGGATGGCCGCCCACAACCAGGCGGCGGCCACCGGCCAGGAGACGCTCTCCTACGGCGGCGGCGTCGACGGCATCGGCGTGCAGAGCGGCCACTCCAAGGTCTACCTGGTCTTCTACGGCACCCAGTGGGGCACCCAGAGCACCGACGCCAACGGCAACGCCAAGTTCTCCGGCGACTCGGCCGGCGCGGCCGGTGCCACCCAGCAGATGTTCAAGGGCATCGGCACCAACGGCGAGACCTGGTCGGCCGACCTGACCCAGTGGTGCGACGGCCCCAACGTCGCCTCCGGCGCGGTCAGCTGCCCGTCGAACGCCAACTTCATCCCGTACCAGAGCGGCGGCGTGCTCTCCGGCGTCTGGTACGACAACGCGGCCGCCTCGCCCGCCTCGGCCAGCGGCAACCAGCTGGCCCAGGAGGCCGTCAAGGCCGCCGGCCACTTCGGCAACACCACGGCCGCCGCCAACCGCGACGCGTACTACATCGTCCTGTCGCCGCACGGCACCAACCCGGACGACTACCAGAACCCCACCACCGGGTACTGCGCCTGGCACGACTGGAACGGTGACACCACCCTCAACGGCGGCGCGGCCAGCTCGCCCTACGGCGACATCGCCTTCTCCAACCAGCCGTACAACATCGACCAGGGCAGCAGCTGCGGCGTCGGCTTCGTCAACTCGCCCGGCACGCTGGACGGCTTCACGATGACCCTCGGCCACGAGTGGCACGAGATGATGTCCGACCAGAACCCGGCCGGCGGCTGGACCAACCACGTCTCCGGCAGCTCGTACAACGGCCAGGAGAACTCGGACGAGTGCGCCTGGATCCAGCCCGGCTCGACCGGTGGCGCCGCCAACGTCTCCTTCGGCTCCTACGGCACCTTCGCCGAGCAGGCCAGCTGGTCGAACGACACCAACTCCTGCGCCATCACCCACGCCATCCTGAACCACGGCGGCGGCACCACCAACACCGTCACGGTGACCAACCCGGGCAACCAGTCGGGCACCGTCGGCACGGCGGCCAGCCTGCAGATCGGCGCGAGCGACTCGGCCTCCGGCCAGACCCTGACCTACTCGGCCACCGGCCTGCCCGCCGGCCTGTCGATCAACTCCTCGACCGGCCTGATCTCCGGCACCCCGACCGCCGCCGGCACCGCCAACGTGACGGTCACCGCGACCGACACCACCGGCGCCGCGGGCAGCACCACGTTCAGCTGGACCGAGTCCGGCGGCTCCGGCGGCGGCAACGCCGTCACCAACGGCGGCTTCGAGACCGGCAGCCTGAGCGGCTGGACCGCCGCCGGTACCACCTCCGCCACCACGGGCGCGGCGCACAGCGGCAGCTACGGCGCGATGGTCGGCTCCACCAACCCGACCGGGGACTCCTCCGTCGCCCAGACCTTCACCGCCCCGACCGGCTCCAGCAAGCTGTCCTTCTGGTACAGCAACACCTGCGACGACACGGTCACCTACGACTGGGCCACCGCCACGTTGAAGGACAACACCACCGGCACCACCACCACGGTCCTCGCCAAGACCTGCACCACCACCGGCAGCTGGACCAACAAGACGGCCGCCGTCACCCCGGGCCACTCGTACACCCTCACCCTGAGCAACCACGACGACAACTACCCGGGTGACCCGACCTACACCTACTACGACGACGTGACCGTCTCCTGACGATCGCCTCGGCTCGACGCACCGGGGTGGGCCTCGCGCCCGCCCCGGTGCGGTACTTCCGCATTCGGGGGGATCCGATCCGGCGTCCCGCGCGTCGAACCACCACCGCTTCCACCCCGACCCGGAGGAACCCCCGTGAATCTCGGCAGACCCCTCACCCTCGCCCTCGGCTGCGCCGCCGCCCTGCTGGCCCTGACCGGCTGCGGCTCCACCGGCGCGCCCGCCCCGGCGTCCCCCACGGCCCTGGTCACGATCAAGCCGGCCGCCGTGACCGCCGACGAGAAGGCCAACCACACCACGGTGAAGGCGACCGTCGGGGCCACCGTCTCGGTCGAACTCCAGGGGACGTACTGGTCCGCCGCCACCAGCTCCGCCCCCGAGGTGCTCTCCCCGCTCGGCTCCCCGACCACCGCGCCGTCCCCCTCCTGCCGCCCCGGCGGCGGCTGCGGCACCGTCACCACCTCCTTCACCGCCCGTACGGCGGGCACGGCCCACCTGACCGCCTCCCGCACCGTCTGCGGCGAGGCCCTCAACTGCACGCCGAACCAGCGCAGTTACGACGTGACGATCGAGGTCACCGGCTGAGTCGCCGGCTGAGTCCCCGGCGCGGTGCGCAGCGCCGCTGTGAGCCGGATCACGCTTGAGCCCGCCCCTGGGGCAGGGTGGAGATTCGTCGTAGCAGCCGGACCGCGGTCCGGGCACGACGAACACCGGGGAGCACCCATGGCCACCACCCACCCTGACCGATCCGCCGACCCCGACCAGGGGCAGGACCGACCGGAACTGCGGCGGGCGATCGAGGAGCTGGCCGGCTCCGGCTTCCTCGGCGTGCAGCTGCGGGTGAGCGACGAACGGGGCAGCTGGGCCGGCGGCGCCGGAGTGCGCGAACGGGGCGGCGACGCCCCGGCGCTGACCGACGGGCACTTCCGGATCGGCAGCAGCACCAAGAGCTTCGTCGCCACCACCGTGCTGCTGCTGGTCGCCGAGGGCCGGATCGGCCTGGACACCCCCGCCGACCACTACCTGCCCGAACTCGGGCTGGACCACCGGATCACCGTACGGATGCTGCTCCAGCACACCAGCGGCGTGTTCAGCCACACCGGCGAGCTGCTGGCGGACGGCACGGTCGAGCCCGGCGTCCCCTGGCGGGGCAAGGAGTGGGTGGACCTGCGCTTCCACACCTACCGGCCCGAGGAACTGGTCCGGCTGGCGCTGTCCCGGGCGCCGAGGTTCGCGCCGGGGGAGGGCTGGAGCTACTCCAACACCAACTACGTGCTGGCCCGGCTGGTGATCGAACGGGCCACCGGCCGGACGTTCGCCGAGGAGCTGCGGCGGCTCGTGCTGGCCCCGCTGGGGCTGACCGGCACCGTGGCGCCGGGCAGCTCGCCCGAGCTCCCCGAGCCGCACCACCACGGCTACTACCGCTACCGGGACGGCGGGCAGGAGCACACGGTCGACGTCACCCGGCACGACCCCAGCTGGGTCGCGGCCGGCGGCGACATGATCTCGACCACCCAGGACCTGCACACCTACTTCGCCGCGCTGATGGGCGGCCGACTGCTGCCCGCCGGGCTGCTGGCCGAGATGCGCACCCCGGAGGAGCGGGCCGGCTACGGCCTCGGCCTGTTCGCCCAGGACCTCGGCCCGGCCGGCGGCACGATCTACCACCACAACGGCGCCACCATCGGCTCGGCGGCGCTGATGTACGGCTCCGCCGACGGGA
Source organism: Kitasatospora sp. NPDC059146 (assembly GCF_042786665.1). Lineage (NCBI taxonomy): Bacteria > Bacillati > Actinomycetota > Actinomycetes > Kitasatosporales > Streptomycetaceae > Kitasatospora > Kitasatospora sp. NPDC059146. Next base: position 32,249 of record NZ_JBHZCY010000075.1, read on the forward strand.
GCCGGGTCCTGACGGCCGGTCTGAACTTCGTGGACGACCCGGAGATGTCCGTCGCCGCGGGCTTCCAGCGGGCCCAACAGCTGCTGGTGGGCGCGGTGTTCGGCGGCGAGCAGGCCGGGCCGGCCGAGCCGACCGGGTCGGCGGGCTGACCGGCCGACCGCCGGCCGCCGGGCCCGGGCCCGATCGCACGGGAGACTTGGCGCATGATGAGCGGAGTCACGATCGGTCAGGCGGCGTCCTTCCTCGGCGTCTCGGTGAAGACGGTGCGGCACTACCACGAGCACGGGCTGGTGGCGGAGCCGCCGCGGGACGGCTCCGGCTACCGGCGGTACGGCTCGGACCACCTGCTGCGCCTGGTACAGGTGCGCACGCTGGCCACCGCCGGGGTCCCGCTGGCCGAGGTCGGGCCGCTGCTCGACGCCGGGCCCGAGGAGTTCACCGCCGCCCTGGCCGACGTCCGACGACGGCTGGCCGAGCGGATCGCCGAACTGGAGGAGCGCCGCGCCACGCTGCACCGGCTGGCCGAGGGCGACCGGGCCCTGCTGCCCGACCGCGCCTGCGCCGTCCTGGACCGGATGGCTGGACTCGGCTTCGGCCCGGACTACGTGGCCGGGCAGCGCGAGGCGCTGGTGCTCGCCCGGGTGCTGGTGCCCGGCGGCTTCGACGCCTTCCTCGCCCAGCTCGAACGACAGCTGGACGACCCCGGTTTCGTCGACCTGGCCCAGCGGGCCTGGGAGGCCGAGGGCTGGGAGCCGGACGATCCGAGGATCGAGGAACTCGCCGACGCCATGGCCGAGCGCTACCTCGCCAACCCCGCGCTGCTGGCCGATCCGGCCGGCCTGGAGGCCTGGAGCAGGGCCGCCACCCAGTACCGGCTGATCGACCGCCACCGCGAGGACCAGACCCCGAGCGCGGCCCGGCTGACCGCCCTCACCGAGGCCAGGCTCCGCTCGGCAGGGGCGCCGGCGCCCCGGGTGCCCCGGCGGTGAACCGCGTTGGGGCCGCCTCGGGGGTGCGCCACGCCCGGAGGGCAACGGCCCGGCGGGTCGGCGGGCCTCGGCGCGGCCCCGCCGGCCGCCGCGGGGGAGCGGGCCTCAGGCGGTCGGGGCGCTGGTCTCGGTCAGCGTGCCGTCCGCCAGCCGCAGCCAGCGGTCGACGCCGATGCCGGCCAGGAAGCGTTCGTCGTGGCTCACCACCAGGAACGCCCCCTGGTAGGAGTTGAGGGCGCCCTCCAACTGCCCGACGCTGACCAGGTCGAGGTTGTTGGTCGGCTCGTCGAGCAGCAGCAGCTGCGGTGCGGGCTCGGCGCACAGCACGCAGGCCAGGGTGGCGCGCAGCCGCTCGCCGCCGGACAGTGCCCGCACCGGCAGGTGGGCGCGGGCGCCGCGGAACAGGAAGCGGGCGAGGATGTTCATCCGCTCGGCCTCGGGGCGCTCCGGCGCGGCGGCGGCGAAGTTCTCAGCCACGGTGCGGTCCTGGTCCAGCAGGTCCAGCCGCTGGGAGAGGTAGGCGACCCGGCCGTCGGCGCGCTTGACCTGGCCCTCGTCCGGGGCGAGGTCCCCGACGAGCAGGCGCAGCAGGGTCGTCTTCCCCGCGCCGTTGGCGCCGAAGAGGGCGATCCGCTCCGGGCCGCGGACGGTCAGGTCGATCCCGCCGTCGGCGAACAGCGGGCTGCCGTCGCGCCGGACCTGGAGCTGCTCGCCGATGAAGAGGTCGCGCCCGCTGGGCACCCTGGTCCCGGAGAGGTCGAGGGTGAGCCGCTGCTCCTCGCGCACGGCGCGCCCGGCCTCGTCCAGCCGGGCCTTGGCCTCGTCGACCCGGGCGGAGTGCACCTGGCCGGAGCGCCCGGCCGACTCCTGGGCGCCGCGCTTCATGTTCCCGGCGAAGATCCGGGGCAGCCCGGCGTTCTTGAGGTTGCGCGCGGCGTTGCCGGCCCGGCGTTCGGCGCGCTCCCGGGCCTGCTGCATCTCGCGCTTCTCGCGCTTGAGGTCCTGCTCGGCGTTGCGGACGTTCTTCTCGGCGACCTCCCGCTCGGCCTGGACCGCCTCCTCGTACGCGGTGAAGTCGCCTCCGTAGAGGCGCAGTTCGTGCGAGTCGAGTTCGGCGATGCGGTGCATCCGGTCGAGCAGGGCGCGGTCGTGGCTGACCAGCAGCAGGCAGCCGTTGAAGTCCTCCAGCGCGTCGTACAGGCGGTGCCGGGCACCGAGGTCGAGGTTGTTGGTGGGCTCGTCGAGCAGCAGGACGTCCGGTCGCTTCAACAGCTGGGCGGCGAGGCCGAGTCGGACGACCTGGCCGCCGCTGAGGGTGCCCAGTCGGCGGTCCAGCGGCAGCGCGCCGAGGCCGAGGCGTTCGAGCTGGGCGAGGGAGCGCTCCTCGATGTCCCAGTCGTCACCGATGGTGGTGAAGTGCTCCTCGGCGACGTCCCCGGACTCCACCGCGTCGATGGCCCGGATCACCCCGGCCACGCCGAGCACTTCGGCGACGGTGAGGCCGGCCGTGAGCGGGAGGTCCTGCGGGAGGTAGGCGGCCGTGCCGTTGATCGTCACCGACCCGGTGGAGGGGCGCAGTTGACCGGCGATCAGCTTGAGCAGGGTGCTCTTGCCCGAGCCGTTGGGCGCGACCAGGCCGGTGCGGCCGGTGCCGACGGAGAAGGAGAGGTCGTGGAACACGGGGGTGTCGTCCGGCCAGGAGAAGGACAGCTGGGAGCCGACGACGGACGCGGAAGACGCAGAGGACGCAGAAGACATGGAGGACTACCTGGAAGTGAGCGGGCGGAGACGAGTCCGGCCCGGATGAGACAGGGGGACTGGGTACGACGATTCCGACCGCTGCACTGGGCGCCCTGCGCCCGCAACGGTCAAGAAGCCCGGGACTCACCCGGAGATGTCGTCGTCACCCGCCATGTCTGCTGCACTCCTCGTAGGGGGGTAGGTCGTTCGCCAGCGTAGCAGTCCGCTTCGCCCCGCGCCGTTCGTTTTTCCGGCGCGAGGCGCGGGACTCGGCGTCAGAGCCGGTCGGCGTCGACGACGGCCTGGGCGAAGGCCGTCGGCGCCTCCTGGGGGAGGTTGTGGCCGATGCCGGGCAGCGTCCGGTGCTCGTACGGGCCGGTGAACATGGACCGGTACGAGGAGCCGTCGCCGGGGGCGGGGGTGAACGGGTCCAGCGCGGGGTCGAGGGTGACGGTCGGCACCTGGATGGTCGGCTTGCGGGCCAGCAGGTGCTCGTCGTGGTCGTAGCGGCGCTCGCCGTCGGCCAGGCTCAGCCGCCAGCGGTAGTTGTGGACCACGATCGCGGCGTAGTCGGGGTTCTCGAAGGCGGCCGCGGTGCGCTCGAAGGTGGCGTCGTCGAAGTTCCAGGTGGGTGAGGCGGTCCGCCAGACCTCCCGGGCGAGGTCGTGCCGCAGCTTCGGGTCCTGCATGGCGCGTTCGCCGCGGTCGGTGGCGAAGTAGTACTGGTACCAGAAGGCGTGCTCGGTGACCGGTGCGATCGGGTTCCGCTGGGCGTCCCGGTTGGTGATGAGGTAACCGGTCACCGACACCAGGGCCTTGACCCGCTCGGGCCACAGGGCCGCCAGGATGTCGGCGGTCCGCGCGCCCCAGTCGAAGCCCGCGACCACGGCGCGGTCGATCCGGAGCGCGTCCAGCAGCGCGATGATGTCCCGGGCGATGGCCGACTGCTGGCCGTTGCGGACGGTGCGCGCGGAGCGGAAGCGGGTGCTGCCGTGGCCGCGCAGGTAGGGGACGGTCACGCGGTAGCCGAGGTCGGCGAGCAGCGGGGCGACGTCCAGGTAGCTGTGGATGTCGTAGGGCCAGCCGTGCAGGCAGAGCACCACCGGCCCGTCGGCGGGCCCGAGTTCGGCGTAGCCGACGTCGAGCACGCCGGCGGTGGCCTGGCGCAGCACCGGGAAGGTGGTGTGGGTGCCGGGGGTGATCGTCGGCACCACCGGGGCCGGGCCGGAGCGGCCGCGGGTGGGTGCGGGGGCGGCGCCGGCCGTGCCCGGCAGGCCGGCCAGCGCGAGGGCGGCCGCGCCGGCGCCGAGTCCGACGGTCCTGTGGAAGCTGCGCCTGTCGATCATGAGTTGCCCTCCGGAAGCTGCGGGGCCGGTACGGGAACCGGACCCGGGCGGAACGTTACTGGTCTGGACAGTGATGGAGCGGGCGACGCGGCGCATCGCCGTCGGGAAGTCCCCCGGAGACCCGGGAAGGCTCAGGGGAGTGCGCCGGGCATTGCGTTCGGGGCGGTGACTGGTCAGTATGGTGACGTGATGCACGCCTTCCCCTGCGGGACCCTGCCCCTCGACTTCGTCGGCACGCTGCGCGCCCGGCGCAACGCCGCGCCGCTGGAGAAGCTGGCCGCCCCCGAGCAACTCGACGCCTGGTTCGTGGAGTCCGGGATGTTCGACGGCGGCGCCGGTGCCGACGAGACCGACCTCGACATCGCGGTCGACCTGCGCGAGTCGATCTACGCCCTGGTGGTCGCCCGGCTGGACGGGCAGCCGATGCCGGCCCGGGCGATCGCCGAGCTGAACCGGCACGCGGCCGGACTGCCGGTGACGCTGCGCCTGCACGCCACCGGGGCGACCAGGAGCGGATCCGTCTCCCAGGGCCTCGCGGCCCTGGCCCGGGAGGCCGTCGAGATCCTCGGCGGCGACGACGCCGCACTGCTGCGGGAGTGTGCCCGGCCGGAGTGCACCCAGGTCTACCTGGACCGCTCCCGCGGCCACCGGCGTGAGTGGTGTGCCATGCGGACCTGCGGCAACCGGGTCAAGGCTGCGTCCTACCGGGCCCGCCAGCACGGCGGTGCCGACGACTGACGCCCCGCCGCAGGGCTGGTCCTCCGCCCCCGCCCCGGCCGCTGCTGCGGCCACCGGGCGGGGGTTCGGCGTTTGCGCGTCCGGTCGGGGCCCGGACGCGACCCGTGCCGGTGGCGTCAGCCGGTCACCGCGGTCGCCTGCACGGTCACCGGGATGTTGCCCCGGGTCGCCTTGGAGTACGGGCAGATCCGGTGTGCCGCGTGGGCCAGCTCGGTGGCCGTCTCCTGGTCCACGCCGCCGAGTTCGAGGGTGAGGACGGCGCTCAGGCCGAACTCCCCGTCGTCCCCGTGGGTCAGCGTGGTCCCGACCGCGATGGAGGTGCTGGTCAGCCGGACCTTGCGGTCGGCGGCGGCGCGCCGGACGGCGCCCAGGAGACAGGCGCCCCAGCCGGCGGCGAACAGCTGCTCGGGGTTGGTGGCGCCGCCGGCGCCGCCCAGCTCCTTCGGGACGGCGAGCGAGGTGGTGAGGCTGCCGTCGCTGGAGGCGACGTGCCCGCCGTTGCGGCCCTCGCCCGTCACGATGACCGTTCCGGTGTAGCTGACTGCCATGACTGTGCCTCCTGGTGAGTGTCCGTCCGGTGCGCCTGCTCTCTGCGTCACCGGTTCAACTGGTGACGAGTATTGAGCGAGGCCGTCGTGGCAGTCAAGGCGCTGGTGCTCAACTGCCCTGGTTTGTCACGGATAATCCGGATCATTCACAGTCATTCGGCTCGATGTTGTAACCTCCTTGACCGGTTATGGATGGATCGGGCTCTGCGGTCAGCCACCCGAAGTGGCCGGCCGTGTTCGTCAGGACGTCCATCAGCTGCGGTGCGATGCCGAACCGTTCGCGGTTGATCGCCAGGCTCTCCACGAGGTCGCCGTGCGGGGTGCGTTCGGTGGCCGCCTTCCAGTCCGCCAGCATTTCGAGCAGGTCGACCAGGGTCATGCCGTTGATCCCGTCGGCGAAGTGCTCCGGGTGGTGGCGGTTGTGCGCGTAGTGGTGCCGCAGCCCCTCGCCCATCGTGTCGACCAGGGCCCGGTACTCCTCGCTGCCGTAGGCCGCGGCGCGCAGTCGCGGCACCACCGCGTCGTAGACCGGCCGTTCCGGTTCGCGGGTCTTGCTCAGGTCGTGCCGGACGGAGCGGTCGAGCAGCTCCTTGATCAGCTCGCCCATCAGCTCGGCGACCCGCAGGCTGTGCCGGAGGGTGTCCGGCGTGGAGTCGTACGACATGGTGATGTGCCCCTTCGTGTAGGCCCCTCGGACTGCTGTTCCCCCGGAGTTCAACCGCGCGCTCCTGACGCCACCCCGTCAACCCCCTACCTTCCCTGGGGGACTGCGAGAAGGAGCCATGGAAGACACGCAACCTGCCGTACGGGCACGGGGATTGACGAAGTGCTTCGGTGATGTCGTGGCGCTCGACGGGGTCGGGCTGGAGCTGCTGCCCGGGCGGATCCACGGGCTCGCCGGGCCGAACGGCGCGGGGAAGACCACCCTGCTCGGGCTGCTGCTCGGGCTGGCCCTCGCCGACGGCGGCGAGCTGGAGGTGCTGGGCAGACCGGTCGGCCGGGCGCTTGCCGCACCCGACGGCGTGGCCGGCTTCGTCGACGGCCCCGGCCTCTACCCCTCGCTGACCGCGCGGCGGAACCTGGCCGCGCTGGCGGCCCTGCGCGGGGAGGACGCCGGCGCGGGCCGGATCGACGAGGTGCTGTACGAGGTCGGGCTGCGGGACGTCGCCGACGACCGGGTGCGCGGCTTCTCCCTGGGCATGCGCCAGCGGCTCGGCCTGGCGGCCGCGCTGCTCACCCGGCCGCGGCTGCTGGTGCTCGACGAACCCTCCAACGGCCTGGACCCGGCGGGCCAGCAGCACGTCCACGGGGCGCTGCGCCGGCTCGCCGAGGACGGCGTGACCGTCGTGCTGTCCAGCCACCGGATGGACGACCTGGAGTCGCTCTGCTCCGAGGTGACGATCCTCGCCACCGGGCGGGTCCGGTTCTCCGGCCCGCTGGGCGGGTTGGCCGCCGACACCCGCGCGCTCGACCACCGGCTGCTCACCTCCGACCTGGGCGCCGCGCGGCGGGTGGCCGTCGGGACGGCCGGGGTGACGGTGCTGGACGGGGCCGGGGCGTGGCGCGGTACGGAGGCGCTGGTGGTGCGCGCCACCGGGCCGGCCGTGGAGCGGCTGGTGGACGGACTGGTGCAGGAGGGCGTCCGGGTGCGCGAGGTCGCCCCCGTGGTGTCGCCGCTGGAGGCCGCGTACCTGGCCCTCACCGAGGAGCAGCAGGAGGACGGACGATGAGCACGGTCACGGCCGGGGAGACGACGGCCGGTGGTGCGGCGGCAGGGGCCGGGGCGCGCCGGGTGCCGGTGGGCCGGGTGTACCGCTTCGAGCTGGTGAAGCTGGTCTCGCAGTGGCGGATCCGCCTGCTGGTGCTGGCCTGTTGGGCGCTGCCCGGGCTGTTCGTGGCCGCCGTCGCCCAGCAGGGCACGCTGCCCTCCGACACCCTGTTCGGCCGCTGGATGCACGCCACGGCGTGGGCCGGCCCGCTGGTGCTGCTGGGCTTCGCGGGCTCCTGGGCGCTGCCGTTGCTGACCTCGGTGGTCGCGGGCGACGTGTTCGCCGCCGAGGACCGGCTCGGCACCTGGCGGCACCTGCTGGTGGCGGTCCGTTCGCCGCGCCGGATCTTCCTCGCCAAGACCCTGGCGAGCGCCACCGTGATCGTCCTGCTGGTGGCCGGACTGGTTGCGTCCGGTACGGCGGGCGGGCTCGCCGCGGTGGGGAACCAGCCGCTGGTGGGCGTCGACGGGCACCTGTTGGCGCCGTCCGACGCGGCCGTGGGCGTCCTGCTGGCCTGGGCCGCCGCGCTGGCGCCGACGATGGCGCTGGCCTCGCTCGGCCTGCTCGGCTCGGTCGTGCTGGGCCGCTCCCCGATGGGCCTGCTCGTCCCCGCGCTGTCCGCGGTCGCGATGCAGCTCGCCCAGACGCTGCCGCTCCCGGTGCCGCTGCGGCTGGCCCTGCCCGGCTACGCCTTCGTCTCCTGGAACGGGCTGTTCGCCGAGCCGAACCGGCTGCCGGAGCTGCTGATCGCGGTCGCGGTCAGCCTGGTCTGGGCCGTGGTGGCGACCACGGCGGCCTACCGGCTGTTCGTCCGGCGGGACTTCACCAACGGCAGCGAGGACGGCGAGAAGCGCCGCGCGCTCACCCACGGGGTGCTGCCGCTGGCCGGGCTGCTCGCGCTGACCACCGGGGTGGTCGCGGTGGCCGCGCCCTCGACGGGCTCGGGGATCAGCCGGGCGAAGGTCCAGCGGACGGTCTCCACCGTGTTCGCCCACCTGTACCGGCTGCAGACCGAGCAGTTGCACCGCCCCGCCGTGACCGAGGCCGACCTGCGGGTGGCCGCGGACTGCAACCGGGGCGACGGCCAGGTCGAACCGGAGGGCCCGGGCAACGACTGGCGCTGCGTGGTCACCTGGCACCTGCCCGGCACCGAGGCCCCCGGTACGGCGGTCTACCAGCTCGACGTCGCCTCGGACGGCCGGGTGATGGCCGACGGCGACGGGCCGAAGGAGGTCAACGGCTACTTCCTGGTCCACACCGGCACCGGGGACGCGCCGAACCCGCTCTGGCAGTTCGACGGCCAGATCGACCTGCTCGACTCCTCGACGGACTGAGCGCACTGAGCGCACTGAGCGCATGACCCGCACCACTCGCATCACCGGCACCACGTGCACCACGTGCACCACAAGCACCACCCGCAGCGAAGACACCGGAATCAACGCAGCGCACTCACCACGAAGGGCTGACGCCATGCAGGTAACGCGTCGTCGACGAGTCCAGAAGGAGCACCCGGTGCTCCTCGGCCGCAAGGTCGGCCGCCGGGCCACCCTGGCCACGGCGTGCATCACGGCGGTGGCCGTGGCCACGGGCACCGCTTTCGCCACCACCCACCAGTTCGGCACCGACCAGGTCGGCCAGGTCACCGCCGACGGCCAGGTGATCTCCAGCGACCAGTACATCGCCCCGTACGGCGACCGCCTGGTCATCGACAACGGCAAGCTGATGGGCTCCCGGGTCAGCCCGGACGGCACCCACCTGGCCGCCTCGCTGGCCGACGGCGACGCCTCGCTGGTCGTGGTCGACCTCAGGACCGGCAAGGTGCAGCAGCGCGCCGGCAAGGCCAAGACCGCCGACCTGCACCTGACCGACGGCTCGGTCGGCCAGGAGGCCCCGGTCTACTCACCGGACGGCAAGCAGCTCTGGCTCGGCCAGCTCGACGGCTACACCAGGTTCACCGTGAACGCGGACGGCTCCCTGGCGAACCCGGTGAAGGTCGCCATCCCGGCCGACGGCACCAAGCACGCGCTGGCCTCGGGCCTGGTGTTCTCGGCCGACGGCTCGACGGTGTACGCGGCCGTCAACGGCCAGAACCGGGTGGTCGAGATCAACGCGGCCACCGGCGCGCTCGGGCAGAGCTGGACGACCGGCAACGCACCGCGCGGCATCGTCCAGGTCGGGCACAAGCTGTACGTCAGCAACGAGGGCGGGCGCGCCGCCACCGGCGACGACGACACGCTGAACTCCTACGGCACCCAGGTGCCGGCCGACCCGGACACCGGCGCCACCACCACGGGCACCGTCAGCGTGATCGACCTGGCGGACCGCTCCGCCGCCGTCGGGTCCATCGAGGTGGGCCTGCACCCGACGGCCGTGTACGCCAAGGGCGGGACGGTCTTCGTCGCGGACACCTCCTCCGACCAGGTGTCCGTGATCGACGCGGCACGGGGCAAGGTGGTGCAGCGGATCTCCACCAAGCCCTGGCCGGAGGCCTCGGTGGGCTACGAGCCCACCGCGATCACGCTCACCGACGACGGGCGCCTGCTGGTCACCCTCGGCCGGGCCGACGCGGTGGCCGTCTACCGCTTCGCGGGCGCCCAGGAGCCGGTGAGCTACGTCGGCCTGCTGCCCACCGACTACTTCCCGGCGGAGGTCACCACCGTCGGCTCCAAGGTGGTCGTCTCCAACACCCGCGGCATCGACGCGCGCCGCCCCAACTCCACCGGCGCCCACAACACCCACGACACCACCTCCAGCCTGACGCAGTTCACCCTGCCGTCCGACCAGGAGATCCGCTCCCGGACGGACCAGGTCTTCCGGCAGAACGGCTGGACCAAGGGCGCCGTCCGGACGGCGGACGGGCACAAGGCGAAGCCCGTCGCGGTGCCGGCCCGGATCGGCGACCCGTCGACGATCAAGCACGTCTTCCTGATCGTCAAGGAGAACCGGACCTACGACCAGGTCTTCGGCGACATCGGCAAGGGCAACGGCGACCCGAAGCTGGCCCAGTTCGGTGCCAACGTCACGCCCAACCAGCAGGCGCTGGCCAAGCAGTTCGGGCTCTACGACAACACCTACGACATCGGCACCAACTCCGCCGAGGGCCACAACTGGCTGATGCAGGCGGACAATCCGGAGTACACCGAGTCCTCGGCCGGGGAGTACGAGCGCAGCTACGACACCGAGGACGACGCCCTGGGCCACCAGCGCTCGGGCTTCCTGTGGACCGGTGCCCAGGCGGCCGGCCAGGACGTGCGCGACTTCGGCGAGTTCCACCAGTTCCTCACCAAGCCCGACGGCGCGACCTGGCAGAACCTGTACTGCGACTCGAAGAACATGGACGCGACGGGCGACGACACCGCCTACCCGCTCAACTCCTCCTCGCCGATCCCCTCGCTCAACGACGTGTCGGTGCCCGGCTTCCCGAAGTTCGACACCGATGTGCCGGACCTCTACCGCTACCAGATCTGGAAGCAGGACTTCGAGCAGAACGGTCCGGCGGCCCTCAACATGCTGTGGCTGTCCAGCGACCACACCGGCGGTCCGGCCAGTCCGGCCGCGCAGGTCGCCGACAACGACCTCGCGGTCGGCAGGATCGTCCAGGAGATCTCGCACAGCGAGTACTGGAAGGACACCGCGATCTTCGTGGTCGAGGACGACTCCCAGGCCGGCCTCGACCACGTCGACGGCCACCGCGCCCCGATCCAGATCATCAGCCCCTGGGCGCAGCACGGCGCCGTCGACAGCCGCTACTACTCGCAGATCACCATGGTCCGCACCATCGAGCAGATCCTCGGGATCCACCCGATGAACCAGAAGGACAGCGCGGCCAGCCCGATGACCACCGCCTTCACCGACAAGCCGGACCTCACCCCGTTCACCGCGGTGCCCAACCGCACCTCGCTGACCGACGGCCTCAAGACCCCGCCGTCCTGCGGCGTCGACGTACCCGGGGCCCCGGACGCGGGCGCGGCGGCGCCGGTGACCGTCGCCCCGCCGGCGGCCGAGCGGCAGGTCGCGGCCCAGTGGGAGGACTGGAAGTCCAAGCAGCAGCTGACCGGCCCGAACGCGGCGCCGGACCGGGCCAACCCGGCCCAGATGAACCACCTGACCTGGTACCAGACGCACAACTGGCGGACCCCGTACCCGGGCGAGGACGCGATCCACGCCCCGAACGACGTCCCCGGCGCCTACATCCCCTCCGCGGAGAACGACGGCTGACCCGCCCCGGCCCGAGCGGGGCCCCGGACCGGCACTGCTCGGTCCGGTCCGGGGCGTCAGCCCGCTCTCACACCACGATGACCCGGCGCCCGCGGGTGTGCCCGGCCCGGCTGTCGGCGTGCGCCGCCGCGGCCGCGGCCAGCGGGTACGAGGTGTCGACGGGGATGTGCAGCCGGCCCCGGGCGATCAGGTCGGCGGCCTCGGCGAGCGCCGCCGGGACGCTTCCGGCCGTGCCGGAGAACCGGACCCCGAGCCCGGGCGCGTCGAGGTCGGCGATGGACACCACCCGCCTCGGATCCCCGGTCAGTTCGACGAGTTCGCGGATCACACCGTTGCCGGCGAGGTCCAGGGCGGCGTCGACCCGGCCGAGCCCGCGCACCCGCTCCACCCAGCCCTCGCCGTACGTGGTGGCCAGCGCACCCAGGCCGCGCAGGTAGTCCTGGTTCGCGGCGCCGGCCGTGCCGATCACCGTGATGCCGCGGTCGCGGGCGATCTGCAGCACCGCCGAACCGACGCCCCCGGCCGCACCGCTGACCAGCAGCGTCTGCCCCGGTTGCACACCGACCTCGCGGAGGACGCGCAGCGCGGTCTCCACCACGGAGGGGTACCCCGCCGCCTCCTCGAAGCCCAGCCCCTCGGGCATCCTCGCCCAGGCGGACAGCACCGCGAACTCGGCGTAGGTGTCGACCCCTTCGCCGAACACGTGGTCGCCGACCTCGACCCCCTCGACGCCCGCCCCGACCTGGTCCACCACCCCGGCGGCGTCCAGCCCGACCCCGGCGGGCAGTCGGAGCGGATGGGCCCCCAGCACCTGGCCCTCCCGGAGCCGCCAGTCCACGGGGTTCACGCCCGCCGCCCGTACGGCGATCCGAATGCGGCCGGGGCCCGCCTCGGGCCGCGCGGCGTCCACCAGGCGCAGGACCTCCGGGCCGCCGAACTCGGTGTAGCTCACCTTCTTCATGGTCTCCATGCGGCCGACCGTAGCACTAACGGTTAGGATTTTGGAACTGTTCCGTTTTCATGGCTGATAGCATCACGGGCATGACCGAGCCGACCGGGACCATCGAGCCGACCGGGACCACCGGGACCATCGCCGCGACCGGGACCACCGGGGCCGGCGCCGCGCCCGAGCCGACCGGCCGCCGCGAGCGCAAGAAGGCCGCGACCCGCCGGAAGATCGCCGACACCGCCCTGCGGCTCTTCCTGGAGCGCGGCTACGACGCGGTGGGCATCCGCGAGGTGGCCGCCGAGGCCGACGTCGCCGTCACCACGGTCTTCTCCCACTTCGCCGCCAAGGAGGCCCTGGTCTTCGAGCAGGACGAGGACTTCGAACAGCGCCTCGTCCGGGCCGTCACCGACCGGACCCCCGAGGACCCGCTGATCCCCGCCCTGCGCCGCGAGATCCACGCCATGGTGCGGCACTGCACCGCCGACGGCGCCGCCACGATCTGGCGCCTGATCGACTCCTCGCCCGCCCTGCGCGCCTACGAGGAGTCGATGCGGCTGCGCCACGCCGCGGCCCTCGCCGCGGCCGTCACCGCCCTGCCCGGGCAGACCCGCACCCCCACCGCCTGCCGGGCCGTCGCCCGCTTCGTGATCGACGCCTTCTCACTGGCCCGCGACGCGGCCGACCCGGCGGCCACGGTGGACGAGGTCTTCGGGATGATCGAAGCCGCCTGGGCGCCGCACCCCGCCTGACCGGACGCCGGAGCCCGGGGTGGGGCGGC